>JBKPBB010000395.1:0-1777 GCA_046744245.1 Thermodesulfobacteriota bacterium | reverse complement strand
CTCGTCGCCGACCGCGGTGGTGAGCCCACGCGCGTCGAGGAGCCTCCTCAGCGCGTGGTAGACCTCGACGCCGTGGCGAATCGCCTCGGGGAACGAGGGCGCGCCGTGCGGCACGATCATGAACTCCTGGAAGTCGAGCGGGTTGGTCGCGTGCCGCCCGCCGTTGATGACGTTCATGAGCGGGACGGGCAGGAGCGTGGCGCCCTCGCCGCCGAGGGCGCGGTAGAGCGGCCGGCCGGCGGCGGCGGCCGCCGCGCGCGCCGCGGCGAGCGACACGGCGAGCAGCGCGTTCGCCCCCAGGCGCGACTTGTTCTCCGTCCCATCGAGCCCGACCAGCTTCGCGTCGAGCGCGGCCTGGTCGGCCGCGTCCAGGCCGCGCAGCGCGGGCGCGAGCACGTCGTTCACGTTCGCCACCGCGCGGCGCACGCCCTTGCCGCCGTAGCGCTGCCGGTCGCCGTCGCGCAGCTCGACCGCCTCGTGCTCCCCGGTGGACGCGCCGGAGGGGACGGCCCCGGTGCCCGACGCGCCGCCGGCCACGACCACCGTCGCCTCCACCGTGGGGTAGCCGCGGGAGTCGAGGATCTCCCGCGCCCCCACGCTCTCGATCTTCGTCATTGCGGCCTCCTCGGATGACCTGCTACGTGGTCCGGACGGGGTGGCGGAGCACGACCACCCAGACCTCGGAGAGGAGCGGCAGGACGGGGATCACCCGCTCGAGCTGGAGACCCGCCGCCTCGACCTCGGCGGCCAGCGCGCGGCGGGTGAGCCGCGGGCTCCGCTTCGTCGGACGGCCGAGCAGGCGCCGGCCCGACCGGCCGAGGCTCTTCAGGGTGTAGGGATGGCAGACGGTGGCGACCAGCGGCCCGCGCGTGAGCCCGGCGAGCGTGCTGAGCACGCGTGGCCGGCTCTCGGCCGGGACGTGCATCAGGAAGCGCGCGCACACCACCGCGTCGAAGCTCCCCGGCCGCCACGGCGGCGTCTCCAGGTCGGCGCGCAGGAGCCCGAGCGCATGGTTGCGCGCGCGCGCCACCTCGAGCATGGCGGGGGAGATGTCGGCGCCGACGACGCGGAAGCCGCGCGCCGCCAGGTAGCCGCCGATGAGGCCGGTGCCGCACGGCACGTCGAGCACGAGCCGGCGGCCGTCGACGCCCGCGAGCGCGCGCGCGAGCACGCGCACGAGGAGGCGCAGGTTCAGCCCGCGGACGAGGCCGCCGTAGCGGCGCCGCTCGTAGCGGCGCGCGTCGAGGTGGCGATAGCCCCAGCGCGCGTCGTAGTCCGCCGTCACGGGCGCCGGCATTGGCGGACCGTAACAGCGCGCCGCGCGGGGTGCAATTGCGCCCGGCCCCTCGCCGCATGAGGGCGGCGCGCGAGGCCGTCCTCCTCGCCGCCGGGTGCCTGGCGCTCTACCTGGCCGGCGCCGCCGGCATCCCCTTCTACACGCGCGGCGAGCCGCGCGAGGGGCTGGTCGTCCGCGAGATGCTCGGGAGCGGCGAGTGGCTGGTGCCGGCGCGGCCGGAGGGCGAGCTGGCGCGCAAGCCGCCCCTCTACTACTGGGCCGCGGCGGCGGCGCTCGGCGCGCTGCCCGAGCGGCCCGAGCTGGCGCTCCGCCTGCCCTCGGCCGTGCTCGGCACGGCGGCCGTGCTCGGCATCTGGGCGACGGCGCGCGCGGTGTGGGGCGCCGCGGCCGGGCTCCCCGCCGCGCTCGTGCTCGCGACCACCTTCGAGTGGACGCGCGCAGCGCTGAGCGCGCGCGTCGACATGGCGCTCGCGGCCGCGC
>JBKPBB010000416.1:0-3856 GCA_046744245.1 Thermodesulfobacteriota bacterium | reverse complement strand
GCCCGTGATGCTCGCCTGGACCGAGCGGCTCGGGTCGGTCGTGCCGGCAGTCGTCGGGAAGCGTTCCCCGGAATCGAGGGACGCCGCGTAGGACCTACGGCTCCTCGGCGAGCTTCGCCTTCAGCTTCTGCACCAGGCCGTCGTACGACGACGTCCGGATCGTCTTGTCGAACTGTGAGCGAAAGTTCCCGGCGAGGCTGACGCCGTCCACGACGACGTCGGACATCTTCCAGCCGGCGCCGGCCGAGAGGAGGCGATAGTCGACCGGCAGCTTGTCGCCGTTCTTGCGGACGAGGGTTGTCGGCACGACGGCACGGTCGTCCTGGACCGACTCCGCACCGTAGGTCGTGGTGCTGTCGCCGAGAAAACGGAGCACGAGACGGTTGTAGGACCGCTCGAAGAGCTGGCCGAAGAGGCCGACGAACTCCTCGCGCTGCGCCGGTGTGAGGCTCGCCCAGTGCGCGCCGAGCGACTCCTTCCCCATCGCCCCGAAGTCGAACGACTCGTGCATGACTTTCGCGACCCGCTCGCGACGCTCCCGCTCCTTCGCGGACCCTTGCAGATCGGGATCCTTCAGCACCGCCGATACCGCATCGAGCGTCTGACGCACCCGTTCCCGCGGCGCGCCGGCAAGGGCCGGGAGTGGAGCGCCAAGAGCTACGAGCAAACCGACCAGCGCGGCCGGAGAGCAGCCTCGCGCCATGGCCGACCGTATCCCAGCCCAGCGGGGCGCGGAAGAGGGCGTCCCGTTGCACTCGAATCGGTGTAGACGCATGCAACCACCGCCTGATCCCGAACCTCGTCGTCAACGACCGAGACCGTGCACGATCCGGGGCGGATCTCCGGGTGGACGTTCGATCACGCCACTGGGATCATGAGCGATCGGATGCCGGTTACCTGTCCGTCTCCGTGCACGGGCCCGCGTGCCACGCGTACGTCCACCCCTGAAAATCCCCTTCGCTCGCGCACTGCTCCCCCGTGAACCGGTCGCGGCAGTCACCGTAAGCGCAGCAGCATCCCACCGGCTCTTCTGGCCTTTCCGTCAGCCTCACGGTGGCGGTCGAGCAGCCCATCACCACGGCTAGGAGGCCGTCAGGTCGCCGGTCGCGCGGGGCTCGGCGTGCACCGAGACCGCGTACGCCCCGACCACGAGGAAACGGGCGTCAGCGTCGCACAACGCGCGCAGTATGTCGCGAAAGTCGGGGTTCACCCGGATCCCACCCCTGGAGCCGCCAGATCTCCTCGCTGAGCGCCCAGGTGTCGGCGAAGCGCTGGTCGGGGGTCGTGCGGGACCAGACGGCCCGATCGAACTCGTCGTCGAGCGCGGCCAGGGTGGTCCGGCGGGTGAGCGCCTCAGAGCGACGCACGATCCCATGATGCCACGAAGACCGCGACCTGGCGACCGAATCCGTGCCCGAGCGCCCGCCGCTCACTCGGCCGGCACCCGCGCCCCGCCCAGCTCGTATGCCACGGCCCGGCGCTCGGCCGCCGTCGGCCACATCGTCACCAGCGTCCCACCGGCCATGATGATGCCGCCGATCCAGAGCCAGGAGACGAGCGGGTTCACGAACGCCTGGAGCGTCACCAGCCCCGAGGGCGGATCGTAGGAGCCGAGCACCACGTAGAGGTCCTCGGCGAGCGTCGAGCGCATCGCGACCTCGGTGGTGGGCTGCTGCGGTCGTTTGTAGAAGCGCTTCTCGGGCGCCAGGGTCGCGATCCGCTTCCCGTCGCGCCACACGGACACCTCGGCCGCGGTGCGCGAGAGGTGCGCGTTCTCGTCGCTGGTGATGCGCTCGTAGCGCAGCCGGAACTTCCCGGCCGTCATCTCGCCGCCCGGCGCGAGCGTCTCCTGGGCCTCGATCCGGAACGCGCTCGAGGCGGCGATGGCGACGAAGATCGCCACCACGCCGACGTGGATCAGGTAGCCGCCGTAGCGCCGCCGGTTCTTCCCGACCAGGCGCGCGAGCGCGCGCGGCGCGCTCTCGTGGAGCATCGCCTGCCGGGCGCGCATCCCGCGCCAGAACTCTTGCACGATGGTGCCGAGCACGAAGACGCCGAGCGCGAAGGTCGCGAAGGCGTAGCCGAAGGGCACGCGCGCCATGGCGAGCGCCGCGGCCGCGACCAGCCCCGCCCCCACCGGCCCGGCGAAGGCGCGCCGCAGGTTCCGCGGCGAGGCGCGCCGCCAGGCGATCACCGGCCCCACGCCGGCGAGGAAGAGGAGGAGGAGGCCGAGCGGCGCGTTCACGCGGTTGAAGAAGGGCGGCCCGACCGTGATCTTCACCCCCCGCACCCACTCCGAGAGCACGGGGAAGACGGTCCCCCAGAAGACCGCGAACGCGATCCCCACCAGCACGAGGTTGTTGAACAGGAAGGCCGCCTCGCGCGAGAGGAACGACTCCATGGTGGCCCGCGTGCGCAGCTCGGGGAGCCGGTAGGCGAGGAGCCCACCCGCCACCAGCAGCACGAACACGAGGAAGCCGATGAAGAACGGCCCCAGGCCCGACTGCGTGAAGGAGTGCACGGAGGAGATGACGCCGCTGCGCGTGAGGAACGTCCCGAAGATGGTGAGCGCGAAGGTGAGCAGCACGAGCACCACGTTCCACACCCGCAGCATGTCGCGCTTCTCCTGGATCATCACCGAGTGGAGGTAGGCGGTCGACACCAGCCAGGGCATGAAGGCCGCGTTCTCGACCGGGTCCCAGGCCCAGTAGCCGCCCCAGCCGAGCACCTCGTAGGCCCAGCGCGCGCCGAGGAGATTGCCGAGCGAGAGGAATGCCCACGAGAAGAGCGCCCAGCGGCGCACGCTGCGCGTCCACTGGTCGCCCAGCTGCCCGGTCGCGAGCGCCGCAATGGCGAACGCGAAGGGCACCGACGCGCTCACGTAGCCCGTGTAGAGCGACGGCGGATGGATCATCATCCAGTAGTTCTGGAGGAGCGGGTTCAAATCCGCGCCCTCGCGCGCGGCGACCGGCAGGCGCTCGAAGGGATCGGTCACGAAGACGAGGAGGGAGAGGAAGAAGACCGCCACGGTCATGAGGGTCGCGGTCACGAACGGCATGAGGGCGCGGTTCCGCTCGCGGTTCTGCACCTGCACGATGGTCGTGAAGAGGGTCAGCAGGAGGCTCCAGAAGAGGAGCGACCCCTTCTGACCGCCCCACAGCGCGGCGACCGTGTACTGCGTGGGGAGCGTGCTCGAGGAGTAGGCGGCCACGTACTCGAGCGTGAAGTCGTGGCGGAGGAGCGCGCGCAGGAGGATCGCGGTTGCGATCACGACCAGCCCGAACACGGCGTAGGCGGCGTGCTCGGCGGAGCGGACCAGGTGCGCGCGCCGGCGGAGCCCGCCGGCCACGCCCGCGAGCACGCCGTACGCGGCGAAGAGGAGCGCGAGGCAGACGGCGAGGCGGCCGACCTCGGGCATGGCTCAGGAGCCCGCTCGCGGCGCGCCGCCGCCGACCGCGGGTTCGTACTTGGACGGGCAGCTGGTCATGATCTGGCGCGCGGCGAGCCCACCCTGCTGGTAGCGCCCCTCGACCACCACCTCGCGCCCCTCGGAGAACATGTCGGGCCGGATGCCGCGGTACGCGACCGGAACTGGACTCCCCCCATCTTTGGTGGCGAGCTCGAAGGCGAGCTCGTTGGTGTGCGCGTCCCAGCGCACGCTGCCCTGCTTGACCCAGCCCTTCACGCGGAGCGTCTCGCCCAGGAGCGCGTCGCGGCGCGCGACGAACTCGGAGAGCTCGAAGTAGTACATCGAGGTGGTGCGGATGCCGGCGTAGACCAGGTAGGAGACGGCGGCCGCGATCAGCGCGGCCCCCACGATGAAGCGGCGTCGATTCAGCACGCGGGCACCCGGCGG
>JBKPBB010000494.1:0-6821 GCA_046744245.1 Thermodesulfobacteriota bacterium | reverse complement strand
GCGCGATGGCTCGGATGCGACGCCCCCGTGGGCCGATGGCCCGAGAACACACGCTCAACTGTGCCCGACCGCTCCCCGGGTTCTCCTTGACGGCCACTTTCACCCCGACGTAGCGTCGGTCGAGGACGAGGAGCGCGCCGGAAGACTCGCCCCACTGAAATGCCTACACGCAAGATGGGGCCCGGAGCCGGGACTACGCCGAGCCCGGCGAGCGATGGGCTCGACGACGAGTCCGGCGCGGCCGTCCACCGTCGCACGCGGCGCCTGACGGTGGCGACGGCCGTCGCCGCCCACCTCGTCGGAGCGGTGGTCGTCGTGGTGCTGCTCATGTTCGTGTTGCCCGTCCCGCCGGAGTTCGAGGGATTCGGCACGGTTGGCGCGCTGAACCTGGTCGCTGCGATTGCCTACGTCGGCCTGATCGTTCCCGCGGGTGTGGCATTGGGCAGCAAGCAGGCGGATCCGGCGACGCGATGGCTCCTCGAGGAGCGAGAGCCAACCGAGCGCGAGCGCGAGCTGGCGCTGGGGCTCGGACTGCGGCTGCTGCGGATGCAGACCGGCCTGTGGGCGGGCGGCGTCGTACTGTTCTACCTCTTGAACGTGTCGACCTCGGGGCTTCTCGCCTTCGAGATCGCGATCACCGTCGCGCTCGGAGGCGTGACTACCGCGGCCGTTGCGTATCTCCTGACCGAGCGGAACATTAGGTCGACAATCGCACGGGCGCTCGCGGGGGCGCCGCCGAGGAGCTACCGGGTCCCGGGGGTGGCCACCCGGGCGCTGTTCGCCTGGGCGCTCGGGACCGCCGTCCCCGTGATCGGGGTTGTCGCGATCGCGGCGGTCTCCCTGGTCCTACCGGTCTCGGCGCATCGCGTCGCTGCTACCGCGCTGTGCCTCGGCGTCATCGCGCTCGTGGTCGGGCTCGGCGCCATGGTGATTTTCGCGCAGTCGATTTCCGATCCGCTCCGCATTCTGCGTCGCGCGCTCGCCGACGTGGAGGCCGGGAGCCTCCAGCCGCAGGTCACGGTCGACGATGGGAGCGAGGTCGGGTTCCTCCAGGCCGGGTTCAACCGCACGGTGTCTGGCCTGCGCGAGCGCGAGCGCCTGCGCGACCTGTTCGGCCGCCACGTGGGCCAGGACGTCGCGCGGCGGGCGCTCGAGGAGGGCGTTACGCTCGGCGGCGAGGAGCGCGACGCCGCCGTGCTATTCGTCGACCTGATGGGCTCCACGTCCTTCGCTGCGGAGCGCGGGGCGACCGAAGTCGTCGCGATGCTCAACGCGTTCTTCGGGATCGTCGTGGAGTCGACGCGCCGGCACGGCGGCTTCGTCAACAAGTTCGAGGGCGACGCCGCGCTCTGTATCTTCGGCGTTCCTCTCGCGCTCGAGGACGCGGCCGGCGGGGCGCTTGCTGCCGGGCGCGAGATGCAGGGCCGACTGGTGCGCGACCTGCCGGAGATCCGCGCCGCGATCGGGCTTTCAGCGGGGACCGTGGTTGCGGGGAACGTCGGTGCCGCCGACCGCTTCGAGTACACCGTCATCGGCGACCCGGTCAATGAAGCGGCGCGCCTGGCCGAGCTGGCCAAGGACCACCCCGGGCGGATCGTAGCGTCCGAGACGATCGTGGCGCGTGCCGGCATCGGCGAGTCCCCTCGCTGGCAGCTGGCCGAGGCGGTCCTTCTACGGGGTCGGACACGACCGACGCGACTCGCCATGCCCGCGGAGAGCGCGGCGGGGGCGGCCGGCTGAGCGCGACGTGCTCACCCGCGCCGATTGTGAACGGATCTTCCTTGAGTACGCGGCCGGCCAGGGAACGCCGCACGAGCCTCCGCACGTGTTGTCTGCCCTCTTTCGCGCCGGGTTGCTCGGGTGGGTGGACCTCGACCTGGTGAGTGGACGGACGCGAGCGACGGTTCGAGCACGGCGACGCGCTGCCCGAGTCGTCGCACTATCTCGTCCATCCGATCCTCGCGTCGCTCATCGCGGACGGCAACCCGAGCTACGTCCCGTGATGAAGAGATCTCCGGCGAACGCGTCCAGCCTGCCGTGACGCAGTTGCACGCCGTCGGTCGATTGCGTACCAGGGGCGGCGATGCCACCCGAACGGCGCGACGGCTCAACACGGCGGAGTGTCTCGGCAGTCGTCCTGTGCGTGGCGCTCGGCGCTCGGGTCGCCACGGCGGAGCCCCCGGCGACCCCACCCTCGAAACCCGAGGTGCAGACGCGTGAGTCGCAGGCAGCGATGACACCGTCGCAGGCGCTCGACCGCCTGAAGGCGGGCAACGCGCGCTTCGTCGCGAATGCGGCCCGGCGGCGCGACTGGTCGGCCAAGGTCGTCGCCACGGCTGCCGGCCAGTTCCCCTTCGCGGCTGTGCTCGGCTGCATGGACTCACGCGCGCCCGTCGAGATCGTCTTCGACCAGGGGATCGGCGACGTCTTCACCGTGCGCGTGGGTGGCAATGTCGTGAACGATGATGAGCTCGGGAGCCTCGAATACGCGGTCAAGGTCGGCGCGAAGCTCATCGTGGTGCTCGGGCACACGAGCTGCGGCGCCGTCAAGGGCGCGATCGACGGCGTGCAGCTCGGTAACCTCACCAGCCTGCTGGCCAAGATCCATCCCGCGGTCGAGGCGGTGCACTGCAACGACTCGAAAGACGCGGGCTGCGTCACGAAGGTGGCCGAGGAGAACGTGCGCCAGTCGATTCGGGCCATCCGAGAGCGAAGCCCGTACGTGGCGAAGTACCTCGACGACGGCACGGTCGCGCTCGTGGGCGGCATGTACGACGTCGCCACCGGCCGGGTGACCTTCCTCGAAGGAGATTCCCGGACGCCTTAGGCCAGAAAGCCTGCTGCCGATCCCCGGGGCCAGCCCTTGCCAAGCCCGTCCGCACGTGGCACGAGGGCTCCGCGGGCCCAGCTACTTTGACAGCATGCGAAGGAGGGTCGACGGATGGTGCGGAAGAGCGCCTCGGTGATGCTGGTCGTCCTGCTCGCGGGATGCAGCGCGATGCGCCAGGACAAGTACTGCAAATGGGCCCTCCCCGTCTGGGGCGCGGCCCTGGGTGGCACCGGCGGTGGACTCGGAGTGAGCAAGAGCGGGGACCGGGACGCTGCCGAGACCGCCGGAGGCGCCGCGGGCGGGGCCATAGCGGGAGGCCTGCTCGGGTGGCTGATCGGCCACTACGTGTGCGAGGAAGCCCCCGAGGTCGTCCCGCCGCCGCCGGCACCGGCACCTCAGCCGCCGCCGGCCGCGCGGAGGAAGATCGAGACGCTCACCGGCCCGAGCTTCGAGTTCGACAAGGCCACGCTGACGGCCGAGGGAAGGCAGCACGTCGAGCACGCGATCGTCATCATGCGCGAGCAGCCGACCCTCGTCGTGGTGGTCGAGGGCCACACCGACTCGATCGGGTCGGACGCCTACAACATGAAGCTCTCGCAGCGCCGCGCCAACGCGGTCCGCGACTACATGGTGAAGAATGGCGTCAGCGGGAGCCGGATCAAGACGGAAGCGTACGGCAAGACGCGGCCGATCGCGAGCAATAAGACGGCGGAGGGCAGGGCCCAGAACCGCCGCGTGGACATCGTGACGCAGTAGCAGTGGCGGGGGGTTGCCTTCCGGCCGCCTCCGGCCCCCTCGGCCACGGGGAGTGATGGATGATGCCGCTGCCGGCCGTCATCCACCGCACGTCGCCGGCTCCGATGACCCCGCGATTCCCAAGGCTGTCTCGCCGGCGAGCATGCAGGTGATCGTCTCCATCCCCCGGTGCGGGTGCTACGGGAAGCCGCGACGGTACTGGTCCGGGTCGTTCGAGCGGAAGTCGTCCAGGAGGAGGAACGGATCGAGCTGCGGGACTGCGGTGAAGCCGAACGCTCGCCGCAGGTTGACGCCGGCACCCTCGATGGTCGGCGTGCCGTTCCAGACCTTCTCGATGGTACGAGTCTGCGCCAACTCGTCGTCTCCCCGCGGTCTCTGGCGACCCTATACCCGGGTGGCTCGGCGCGACAAGACGCCGGTGCGGAACTATCCGTCCCGGCCGAACCAGAGCAGGTGCGCGATGCGCACGAGCCACAGGGCAAACACGATCCCGGAGAGAGAGTAGACGATTCCCCACACCGTCCGGGGACGCCGGTGGGAGTAGTCGAAACCATGCCAGCGTCGCTTGCCCTCGGGCAGGCGGGTGCGGGCGTAGAGGAACAGTGACAGCATCGCGACGTAGGCGCACACCTCGACAGGGCCCACGGCGCGCCTATCTCCGCTTCCCGGCCTTCGCTCCCTTCATGCAGTCTTCCTTAGCACGAGCAGCGCGGCAACGCCGAATGCGCCCGAGCGAGATCGCCCCGCCTCACCCGTCGCGGGCAAGGTTCGACTCGCCAATGTCCGCAGCGAATGTTCCCAGGAGAAGCTCGTTCTCCGGCGATGGCACGATCCGTGCCGCCGCCTGGTAGGCTTCGAAAGCTTCGTCGAACTCTCCGGAGGCGAGCCCTGCTACGATGGGCGCGGCGTGCCGCGCTGGTTTCACCTCGGCTCTCCGTTCGGAACGGGCGCGAGCGGGCGAGCGTCCGCGCGGGTGCTCACCCGCAGATCGTCCTCCACGGACTTGACGCCCACTGCCGCACGGGCGGTCAACGCGGCCGCGAGGCGCTCCTCCTGGCTCGGCACGGTCCCGCTCAGGCGCGCCACCCCGTTCTTCACTTCGACGGCGATGCGAGAGTCGCTCAGGTCCGGGCGACCCGCGAGCGCGGCCTTGATGTCGCGCTCGAGGGCCTGGTCATTCGCCTTCACCGCTTCCTGCTTCGCGGGATGCACCACTTGGAGCAAGTTGACGACACGTTTCACGCCGCTCACCCCGCGCGCATCCTCCTCGGCCGCCGCCTTCGCCTCGTTCGACGGCACCATGCCGAAGAGGGTCAGGTCGCCGTCCGTCGTGTCGACGTTGATCTCGAGGGCCGGCGTGCGGCTGTCGGCCAGCAGGCGCAGCTTCGTGGCCGATGTGATCAAGAGATCTCGCGCCGCATCGGTCATGCCGCGGTCCTCCCGTGCCAGCGGCATGCTGTCCCGCCCGATCTCCTCGGCGGTCAGCTCGTTCGGGCTCTCGATCTCGCTGGCGACTCGGCGTACGCCCGGGACCCGGGCGGCGTCGCCCATGGCGCGCAGGTGCTCGCTCATGGTGGTCGCCCTGCCGGCAAGGAGAACCACCCCATCGTTCACCGACCGCACGGCGACGCGGCTGCCGGCGAGCGCCTTATCGGTCCTGAGCGCCTTCTCGACCTCGTTGCGGATCTCGGAATCGGCTCGCTTCACCAGCATCTCGCGGGAGCCGCCGACCACCTGGAGGATGTTGTGGACGTCCTTCACGCCGTCGACCTTCCTGACGGCGTCCTCCGCCTTGGCCTTCTCGTCCGCGGTGCGGACCCTGCCATGCAAGGTGACGCGGCCGTTCACCGTGTCGACGTTAATAGTCGCCCGGCGCAGGCCGTCGGTCGCGAGCAGGGCCATCTTGGCCCTGGTCGTGATCCAGGCGTCGGGTGTGATCGCCAGTGCTGCCCGGGGCCCGGCCAGCGCCAGGAACGCCGCGAGCACGGTACTGCCTACGCATGTCGCTGCCTGCATCGCGTTCTCCCTCCAGGCACGGTCGCGCGCCTCGCGCCCGAGTCGGGGAGGGACTGGCCGTCCCCGCGCCTCGGCGCCCAAGCTGCGCAGAGAGCTACATGCGCACGTATCGGGCCACGCCGCAAGGGCGCGCTCTCGGCGCCCCAAGTGTGCCGGCGCGTCTCAAGGCTTCACCCTGGCGCCCGCATTGGGTAGTCCCTGGTGGCCAGCGATTCCCGTCGTGAGGTGAGCGAGACTCGGCTCCGGTGCAGCTCCTTGCGAAGATCGCTCTGGCGATCACCTTCCTATAATAGTACCAATAATAGTACCAACCGGGATCGACACGCCGCTCGCCAAGGCGATGGCTACGCGCGCAACCAGCGCGAGGCGCTCCGGCACTTTCGACGACGGCCGGCCGCCGCTCTACGACAATGCCAGTGAGCCGCAGCTCCGGCGTGAGGTGATCGGGCGCCGCAATCGCTGGTCTTGTCGGCTCCGACGAGGCCGCCGAGGTCAACACGACCTTCGTCTCGCTCCTGGCCAGCTGCAGTCTGCACCACGGCATCCGGGGCCGATTCCCGTCCAGCGCGGCCATACCACCGCGACGCGCACGCCTCTGGCAGATTGCTACACGGTTTCTAGCGCCTCCAGGTCAGGGGCCGCCTCCCGACGGGCGAGGCCCTCGGAAGGAGGATATTCGAATGGAGCAGTCGGCCGTGAGCAAAGTTGGTACGAGGGCAGCCGTGCTGGCGGTAGTCGCTCTACTGAGCGTCACCGCCGCTCCGATCAAGGCGCAGACATCGGAGCGTCCCATCGGGGATATCGAGGTGTTCGCGACCCTGCCTTACCCCGGGCACCCGGGTGGGCTCGCCGTGGCCGGGCGCACGCTGTACGTCGACACCTCCAACGCGGACTTCGACCGACCCTTCGACGGCAGCGACGAGATCTGGGCGTACAACCTCGACACCGGCGAGCCAACCCCAGGCGTGCTCAACCCGCTCCAGGTGGCGCGAGCCGCGTCGGTGCAGACCATGGGTCTCTTGGGAATGGCCCTCGATGCCCAGGGGCGGCTCTACGTGGCCGACATGAACGGCAGGGTCGACCGGGTCGACCCCCGCACGGGTGCGCAAGAGGTCTACGCCACCATCCCGACCAGCACCGACACCTCGTTCACCGACATGCCCGGGTTCGTCGCCTTCGGGGGCGACGGCAACCTCTACGTGGGCGACTGGTCCGCCCC
>JBKPBB010000278.1:0-5574 GCA_046744245.1 Thermodesulfobacteriota bacterium | reverse complement strand
GGGCCAGGCGTAGAAGCGCGACGAGATGCCCCGCACGTCGCTCCTACCGTAGAAGGGGAAGACCCGCCAGATCTGCCAGTCGCGCTCGCCGAGCCGCCGCTGGCGAAACACGAGCGGCCAGGGCGCGCCGATGCTCTCGGTTCCCTTGCGCTCGTCGATCGCGTGCGTGTAGGCGAGGAGGCCGTAGGCGCGCACGTCGCGCCCGGCGCCTTCGATGGCGGCGAAGAACGGCAGGTCGAGGCGCCGGCGCTCCCAGCCGTAGCCGGGCACCAAGCGCTCGCTGCGGACGTGGAAGGGCCAGAGGACGTAGCTCGAGCGCTCCTTTCCGACGATCTCCCGCGTCCCGTAGAACGGCAGCACGTGGAACCCGCGGCCGCCGGGCCCGCCGTAGGTGGCGACGAACGGGAAGCCATAGTACCGCCGCTCGACCTGCGGCTCGGAGAGCTCGAGGTAAGCGGGGAACATCACCATCCGCACGCGCCGGTAGCCGGCGAAGTCGTCGAGGTCCAGGTAGAAGGGTGCCACCGAGAGCTGGCGGCCGCGCTCCGGGCTGGAGCGGTAGAAGACGAACGGGAAGAGCGTGAAGCGGCTCGTCCACTCGGGCGCCGGCGGCGTCTCCTTCGGCGCGGGCGCGGCCCGGGTGCCGGTACGGTAGGTGAAGAGGAGCAGACGGAAGGTCTGGTAGTCCTCCTGCCAGCGCGTCGCGGCGAGCGGGTAGAGGATGTCGGAGCGGTCATCGTGCCCGGGGCCGCGCCGCTGGTGCAGGCGGAGGAGGGGACGGATGAAGAAGTCGCGCGTCTCGGCCGTGCGCTGGAACTCGATCAGGGGGCCAAAGGCCGTCCAGCGCACGTCGCCCGTGGCCTCGTCGCGGGCGTAGCGCAGGAGCGGCCACAGCTTCACGTCGAGCGCCGCGGCGCGGGCGGGGAGGAGGAGCGCCAGCGCGACCGCCGCGCGGCGCGCGCGCCGTCTAGTGAGCGAACTCAACCGACTTCAGGTCCCGCGCGCGGATCTGGTACGCGCCGGCCGGCGTCCGCCCGTAGAAGGTGGTCGAGCTGCGCAGGGTGAGCGCCACGGGCTCGCCCTCGCGCAGCGTCACCTCGGCCCGCACGCGCTCGCGGTCGTTCTCCGCCGGCTGGAAGGTGACGCGGGCGATGTTGTCGAAGGGGACGCGCAGGCGGCCCCGCCCGAGGTCGCCCTCGAGGCTCGCATCGGCGCCGCTGGTGACGCGCGTGACGGTCATCCGGGTGCCGTCGACGTCGGTGAAGGTGGCGCTGAAGTCGCGCGCGGGGAGCCCCTCCTCGCGCCCGCCGCCGAATCCGCCCATGCCGACGAGGCCCGGGCTCGCGGCCACGACGGCGAGCAGGCACCCGGCGAGGCGAGTCGAGTGTCGCATGTACCCTCCCAGCGATTGGGCCGAGGGCGCACGCGGCGCCCGAGCCCTCTTAGCGGCTCGGCCCGAGCGCTTCAACATGGTCCGGCCTTGACCCTGGCCCGCAATCGCCCATTATTGGCGCACATGCCCCGCGTGCTCGGGATCGTGATGGCGGGAGGGCGGGGTGACCGCCTGCAGCCGCTCACGCGCTCGCGCAGCAAGGCCGCGGTGCCCTTCGGCGCGCGCCACCGCATCATCGACTACGTGCTCAGCAACTTCGTCAACTCGGGCATCTACGCGCTCTACGTGCTGGTGCAGTACAAGTCGCAGTCGCTCATCGAGCACGTGAGCGGCACCTGGCGCATCGGCGGCCGGCTGCCGGAGACGTTCGTCACCGTCGTCCCGCCGCAGATGCGCGGCGGCGAGAGCTGGTACCGGGGCACGGCCGACGCCGTCTTCCAGAATCTCAACCTGATCCGCGACTTCGGCCCCGAGCTGGTCGCGGTCTTCGGCGCCGACCACGTCTACCGCATGGACCTCCGCCACATGATCCAGTTCCACCTCGCGAGCCGCGCCGACGTCTCGGTGGCGGCCCGCCCGGTGCCGCTCGCCGAGGCCTCGGACTTCGGCATCATGACCACGGCGGCGGACGGCCGCATCAACGCCTTCGCCGAGAAGCCGCGCTCGGCCGAGCCGATCCCGGGCGACCCGAGCTCGGCGCTCGCCTCGATGGGCAACTACGTGTTCGCGACCGAGGTCCTGGTCGACGTGCTGCGCGAGGACGCGGCGCGCCAGAGCGACCACGACTTCGGGCGCACCATCATCCCCGAGCAGGTGCGGCGCCAGCGCCTCTTCGCCTACAACTTCCGCGACCACCGCGTCCCGGGCGTCCGGCCGCACGAGGAGCCGGCCTACTGGCGCGACGTCGGCACGATCCGCTCGTACTACGAGGCGCAGATGGACCAGCTCGGCGCCGCGCCCGCCTTCGACCTCGACAACCCGCGCTGGCCGATCTTCGCGCGCTCGGCGGAGGGTCCCCCGGCCCGCATCCTCTCCGGCGAGATCGAGGACAGCATGTTCGGCGAGGGCACCACGGTGGAGGACGCACGCGTCGTGCGTTCGATCCTCGGGCGCGGCGTACGCGTTGCGCCCGGCGCGATCGTCGCCGGGTCGATCGTCATGGACCACACCGAGATCGGTCCTGGCGCGCGCGTCATGCGTGCCATCGTGGATCGCTACAACACGGTGCCGCAGCGCGCGCGCCTCGAGCCGGGCAGCGAGGACACCGCCGGCCTCGAGGTGCACCGGGATCCCTCGGGCATCGTCGTCGTGCCGCGCGGCGAGCCCGCCGGCCCGCTGCCCCAGGCGGTCTAGGACTGGCCGGGAAGCGTGCGCGTCCTCGCCCTGCACGGCCACTTCTACCAGCCGCCACGCGAGCACCCGTGGCTCGGGGTGGTCGAGCCGGAGCCCTCGGCGGCGCCCTACCGCGACTGGAACGCGCGCATCACGGCCGAGTGCTACGCGCCGAACACGGCGGCGCGCGTCTTCGATTCCGCCGCTCGACTCCGCGCGGTCGTGAACACCTACGCCTGGACGAGCTTCGACTTCGGCCCGACGCTGCTCGCCTGGCTCGCTCCCAGGGCGCCCGAGGTGATGGCGGCGGTCCGCGGAGCCGACGCCGAGAGCCGTGCGCGCACGGGCCACGGCAACGCCTGGGCGCAGGCCTGGGGGCACGCGATCCTGCCCCTTTCGACGCCGCGCGACGTGCGCACCCAGGTGGTCTGGGGGCGGCGCGACTTCGAGCACCGCTTCGGCCGCCCACCCGAGGGCATGTGGCTCCCCGAGATGGCGGTCGATCGGACCAGCCTGGCCGCGCTCGCCCAGGCCGACATCGGCCTCACCATGCTCGCCCCGCACCAGGCGCGCCGCATCCGGCCGCTCGGGGCCGGGGCGGAGGCCTGGCGGCCGGTCACGGCCGAGACGCTCGACACGCGGCACCTCTACCGCTGCGTGCTGCCGTCGCACGCCGCGGTGGACGTGGTCTTCCGCGACGAGGCGCTGTCGCGCGACGTGGCCTTCGGCGCGCTCCTCGCCGATGGCGCCGGCCTCGCGGCGCGCCTGCAGACGGCGCTCGAGCACGCGGGCCCCGCAGGCATCGTCACGGTCGCCGGCGATGGCGAGACCTACGGCCACCACCATCGTTTCGGGGAGATGGCGCTCGCCTTCGCGCTGCGCGCGCTCGGCCGCGAGCCGGGGATCACGCTCGCCGGCCCGGCCGCGTTCCGCGAACGGCATCCGCCGGCCTTCGAGGTCGAGATCGCCGAGGGGACGTCGTGGAGCTGCCCGCACGGCGTCGAGCGCTGGCGGGCCGACTGCGGCTGCCGCGCGGGCAAAGAGCCCGGGTGGACGCAGGCCTGGCGCGCGCCGCTCCGCCAGGCGATCGACTCGCTGCGCGACGAGCTGGCGGCCGTCTACGAGGTGCGCGCGGGCGACGTCCTGCGCGACCCGTGGGGCGCCCGCGACCGCTACGTCGACTGCCTCCTCGAGCCCGCGCGCACGGGCGCCTGGCTCGCGGCAGAAGCATCCCACGCGCTCTCGGCGGCCGCCGCGCTGCAGGCGCGGCGCGCCCTCGAGCTGGCGCGCCACGCGCTCCTCATGCAGACGAGCTGCGGCTGGTTCTTCGACGATCTGAGCGGCCTCGAGCCGGTGCTCGTGCTGCGCCACGCGGCACGCGCGATCGAGCTCGGTGCGGCGCTCGGCGCGCATCTGGAGGACGGCTTCCTCGCCCGCCTCGAACCGGCGCGGGCGAACCGCGACGGCGAGACGGGTGTCGCGCTCTACCGCCGGGCGGCGCGGGGCGCGGCCGCCACGCCGGCGCGAGTCGCGGCCACCGCGGCGATGCTCGCGCTCCACGGCGAGGCCGCGGAGGTGCCGGGGTACACCCTGCACTTCTCGGCGGGGCCGGCGGACGGCCGCCTGGTGGCCGACGCCGAGGTGCGCGAGGAGGCGACCGGCGCCACGGCCCGCGTGCACGTCGCCGCCGAGCGTGCCCCGGGGGCTCCGGCCCGCTGCCGGGCCGCAGAGCAGGACTTCACGCTGGCGGACGCCTTCGGCGTGCAGCACGAGCGGCTCCTGGCGGCGCTCGTGCGCGGGGTGGAGCGGAGCCTGCACGAGGAGCTCCGCCGGCCCGGTGCCGTGCTGCCCGCCGCGTGGCTCGCCTCGGCCCTCGAGCACGTGCTCGACGACCGCCTGCGCGATCTCCCGCGCGGGGCGGCGGACGCGCTCGCCCTCCTCGAGCTGGCGGAGGCGGCCGGGGTACGGCTCGACCTCGGCCCGGCGCAAGTCCGCGTGCTCGCGTGGTGGAAGGCGAGCCCACCAGAGGTGCGTGCCGGCGCGACCGTGGCCGCGCTCTGCACGCGCCTGGCGGTCGCCCCGGAGGAAGCATGAGCGCGCGCATCGCCCGCACCCCGTTCCACTTCTTCGGCTGCTGGGAGCTGCGCGAGATGCTCGGCCGGCGCGCCTACGACGAGCGCGAGCTGCTCGAGCAGCTGGAGGAGGTGCCGCTCGACAGCATCTACTTCCACACCCACAGCTGCTTCCTGCACGAGCGGAGCTTCCTCGGCGGCTACCCGAACGACTTCGCCACCTGGGTCGCCATCCAGGTGCGCGATCGCGTGCTCGGCGAGAAGCTCGGCATCGTCGACCCGCAGGACTTCACGGATCTGGAGAGCCTGCGCGCCGAGGTGGTGAGCCTGATCGACGACCACCTCGCCGAGACCGGCTCGGTGCCGCGCGTGATGTTCGGCCAGCCCTTCTACTTCATGCAGTCGCGGGTGCTCGAGATCCCGACCGGAGTGAAGGTGCGCACGCTGGCCGAATTCCGCGACGCCCTCGCCGAGGTGGACGCGGCGGTCGTGTACCTCCACGTGGTCGAGTCGCGCGGGCGCAAGGGCCGGCGGCGGAACGACTTCGCAGCGTGGATCGACGAGCAGCTCGCGCTCCCCGAGCTGGCGACCGCGGTGGCGCGGACGAACCCGTTCCCCTTCGGCCTCGAGGAGGCCCGCCGGCGCCTGGTCGCGCTCTGCGATGAGACGCTCCGCCGGACGCCATGACGCAGCCGACGCTCGACGACTATCGCGCCTGTCTCTTATACACATCTGACGCTGCCGACGAACACCGTGACGTGGGGGGGGGGGGGGGGG
>JBKPBB010000427.1:0-4452 GCA_046744245.1 Thermodesulfobacteriota bacterium | reverse complement strand
ACCCTTACGCCCGCGAGCGAGGCACCGTCAAGCGCGCCCGGCTGCGGCGAGCGCCTTCTCCACCCGCCCGACTGGCGTCGCGAGCTCGTGCTCGCGGGCGAGGCGCGCGAGCGTGCGCGGGTGCCGAGGGGCCCTCGGCAGTGCGAGGTCGAGCGGGGGCAAGGGCACGTCCGCGACCGGGGGCACCACGCGGCGCGCGGCGGCGAGGTAGGCCCGCGCCGCCTCCAGGCGCCGGGCGACCGACGGCGGCAGCGTCCTGGCCGCGAGCACGTTCGCGAGCGAGCCGTGCCCGGCGATGAGACGCGCCGCGGTCTTCTCGCCGATCCCGGGCACGCCGGGGAGTCCGTCCGACGGATCACCGCGCAGGAGCGCGAAGTCGCCGTAGGCCCGGCCCGGGATGCCGTAGCGGCGCGTGATCTCGGCCTCGTCGACCTGGAGCAGCTTGGTGACGCCGACCAGCGGGTAGAGGACGCGTACGTCGGGATCGCGCACCAGCGCGAACAGGTCGCGGTCGCCCGACACGATCTCGGCCGGCTCGCGGGCGCGCGCCGCGAGGGTCGCGATCACGTCCTCGGCCTCGAAGCCTTCGGCGCCGACGACGGCGATACCGAGCGCGCCGAGCACCTCGCGGCCGAGCGCCTCCTCGGGCGCGATCGGGTCGGGCTCGTCGGAGACGCGATGCGCCTTGTAGGCGGGCAGGGCCTCGACCCGGAACGCCGGACGCCAGTCCTCGTCGACGGCGATGCCGAGCCGGTCTGGCCGCCGATCGGTGATGAGGCGGGCGAGCATGTTCAAGAAGCCGTAGACGGCGTGCATGGGCACGCTCTCCGGGATGGTGTGGAAGGTCCGGAAGAGGAGGCTCGAGTAGTCGACGAGCATCAGCATCGGCGCGCCGCGCCGCCTAGCGCGAGGCGCGTCAGGTTTGCAAGCGCGCCCCCGACCGATCTATGAGGGGGTCTCCGCGATGGCCAAGCGGCAGAAGCGGGTCTTCATCCTGGGCGGGGGGGCGGCCCTGGGGGCGCACCACGCGGGCGCGCTCAAGCTCCTCGAGGAGCAGGACATCGTACCCGACGCCATCATCGGCAGCTCGATCGGCGTCATCAACGCCTGCTGCTACGGCTCCGGGGGCGTGGCACAGCTCGAGACGGCATGGAAGGAGTTCAGCTCCCTGCCGCGCATCTTCTCGCCGAGCCTCCGCCACAACCCCCTCCTCGGCGTGTCGCTCTTCTCGATGGAACGCCTGACCAGCGGGGTCGAGAAGTACATCAACTTCCAGAAGCTCCACGCGAGCCCGCTCGAGCTCGAGTTCGTGCTGCTCAACCTCTCGCGCGGGCGGGGCGAGATACACGGCAAGCGCGACTGCGCCGACTGGCGCGAGTTGCGCACCATCTCGCGCGCCGGCTACGCCATCCCACTCCTCTTCCCGCCCGTCCAGTTCCGCGGCGACTGGTACGTCGACGGGGGCTTCGCCTGGAACATCCCGCTCGACCGCGCCATCGATCTCGGCGCCACCGAGATCTACCTCCTCGCGCCGATCGCGAGCCAGCTCCCGTACCGGAGCCGGTTCCTCACCTTCGCGGGCTTCGCCCAGCGCTTCCTCGACGTCATGTGGCGGACGATCGGCAACGCGGGCTACCTCTACGCGCGCATGGAGGGGGGCCGCTTCCACGGCGTGCCGGTCACCGTCATCGAGCCCGGCGAGCAGTGGAGCGGCTTCGGCCCGCTCGCCGTCTTCAACGCCTACCCGCGGAAGAATCGGAACCTGATGGCGGCGGGCTACCGCGACGCGAAGCGGGCGCTCGCGGCGCACAAGCGCGCCGAGACGTCGGGTCGCGGCGCGCGGCGGCGAGGCGGGCGCGCGGCGGAGACGGCGGCGGCGGACGGGGAGAGTACGCCTGGCGCCGGCAAGCTCGTCTCGCGCCAGGGCAGCGAGACGGAGGGCGAGACGTAGCGCGGCTGGAGCTGCTCGCGAATGACAGAGACGGTGATCTTCGAACGGGAGGGACCCATCGGGCGTCTGCGGCTCAACCGGCCCGCCAAGCTGAACGCCCAGACGCCGCAGATGTGGGCCGAGCTGCGCGAGCTGGGTCGGACGCTGCGTGAGGGGCGCGATCTCCGATGCCTGGTCGTCAGCGGCGAGGGCCGCGCCTTCTCCTCGGGCATCGACCTGGCGGAGATCACGGGCCAGGACGGCCTCGGAGCGGCGGCGCAGGTGAAGCCGGGGGCGGGCGCGGATCGCCTGGTCGCCATGATCCGTCAAGGCCAGGAGGCGTTCAGCTGGCTCGTGGACGCGCCCTTCGCGAGCATCGCCGCGGTGCGCGGCTACGCACTCGGCGCCGGGCTCCAGCTGGCGCTCGCGTGCGACCTCCGCGTCGCGGCGCGCACGACGCAGCTCGGCGCGCTCGAGTTCCGTTACGGGCTCCTGCCCGACCTGGGCGGCACGGCGTGGCTGCCCCGCCTGGTCGGGCCGGCCCGAGCGAAGGAGCTCGTCTTCACGGCGGCTCGCATCGACGCCGAGGAGGCGCTCCGCATCGGCCTCGTGAACCGCGTGGTGGAGGATGCGGAGCTCGAGGCGGCCGTCGGCGCGCTCGCGGAGACGATCGCCGCGCAGCCGCCGCTCGCCCTCCGGCATGCCAAGCGCGCCATCGACGCCTTCGCCGACCAGGAGCGGAGCCTCCAGCTCGCGGCCGAGGGACAGGCGGCCTGCCTCCGCTCGGAGGACTTCATCGAGGCGGGCAAGGCGTTCCGCGAGGGCCGCGCGCCCGACTACCGGGGGCGGTGAGCGGGTTGCCCCGGCGCGCGCGCGCCGACTATAACGCTCGCTCGCTTGACCTCGCCGGGTGAGCGACTGATCGCGCTGGTCCGCGCCGAGCCGCCCGTGCGGCCGCCCAACTGGCCCGAGATCAGGCCCAACGATCGCGGCTTCTCGCGCTTCGTGTTCCGCGACATCGTGGACTACGTGCGCCGCGTGGCGCGCGACGTGTTCATCGGCTCGGCGCACCGGGGTGGGAAGGAGACGGGGAACTACTTCGTGCTCTGCCGCGAGCAGCGATGAGGGCCGCCGCGCGCGCCGTCGCGTTGCTCGCGGCCTTGCTGGTGCTCGGACCGCGAGCGAGTCAGGCGGTGTTCCATCTGGCGGTGATCGACGAGGTGATGTCGGGGGCCGCGGGCAATCCGAACCTCCAGTACGTGGAGATACGCATGCTCGCCGGGAGCCAGAACTTCGTGTCCCACAGTCGGCTCTCGGTCTTCAAGTGCAGCGCGGACGGCGGCGGCTTCTCGGTGCTCATCGACGACGTTCCCGCGAACGTCGCCAACAGCGGCGCCGGCGTACGCTGGCTCATGGCGAGCCCGGATGCCGCCGCCTTCCTCGCTGCCTCGGGGAAGTCGCCCGACTTCACCTGGGACAACTCGGCCACGGGCAGCATCCCGACCGCGTGCGGGATGGTGTGCTGGGGCGCTCCGGGCTTCGTTCCACCGAACCCGCCCACCTGGGACGCGAGCAGTCCCGCCAAGTACGTCGACTGCGTCGCCTACGGGCCATACGACGGAACCGCGCAGCCGCTCGGCAACCCGGCCGCCACCGCCACGCCGGGCGACGGCACCATGAGCCTCACGCGGACGGGCATGGAGATGTTCTCCAACAATTTTGCGCTCGCCTGCCCGAGTCCGACCAACAACGCCAGCATGACGCCGGGCGGCTTCGGCCCGTGCGGATCGGCGACGACCACCACCACCACCATCCCCCCCGGCGCGGGCCAGCCCGTCGCGGGCACGAAGCTCCTCCTGAAGGCCAACCCGAACAAGCCGGCGAAGAACGCCCTCGTGTTGCTTGCCAAGGACACGGGAATACGGGCCGGCGATCCGACCGAGCTCGGCGGGAGCCTCCACGTCTCCACGACGGCCGGCGATGCTTTCGACACGAGCTACCCGCTCGCCGCCTCCGGCTGGAAACCGATCGGGAAGCCCGCCGCCCCGAAGGGCTACCGCTTCACGGACGCGGCGGGGCCGATCAAGTCGGTGATCGTGAAGCCGGGCAAGATGGCCAAGGCCGTCGGCAAGGGCAGCGGGCTCGGCCACACGCTCGCCGCGAATCCCGATCCGGTCACCGTCCTGCTCGCGATCGGCACCGAGCGCGACTGCATGAGCTTCGGCGGCGGTAAGTTCGTCGCCGGCAAGAAGTACCTCGCGACGCACGTTCCTGCGCCCGCCGCCTGTCCGTGAGCGTACCCGCCACGCGTACCGCGCGATCGTGCAAACATGCGAGGTGATTTGCAACGGCGCGGCAGGTATAGTAGCCGCTTCGTTTCCTCATGGCTGTCCGAACGCATGCCGTACCTCTCGACGACGCGGCGCTCGCGTGGCTCGCGCTCGCGCTGGTGCCCGAGCTGCTGCCGCGTCGCGCCTTCGCGCTCGTCGAGCGCTTCGGGACCTGTCTCTTATACACATCTG
>JBKPBB010000169.1:0-2793 GCA_046744245.1 Thermodesulfobacteriota bacterium | reverse complement strand
TCTCCGGCCGGCCGACGATCGCGCACGCGGCGCCGTCGCCGATCGGGCACGACATCATGGCCGTGAGCGGCCAGGCGACCATGCGCGAGGCGAGCACCTTGTCGACCGTGACGGGCGCGTCGGGCTGGCGCTGGCTCATGGGGTTCAGCGCGCCGTTGTTGAAGTTCTTCGCGCCGATGGCCGCCAGGTGCTCGGGCTTGGTGCCGCGCTCGTGCATGCGCCGCGTCGCCCACATGGCGAAGAACGCCGCGGGCAGGATCGAGTCCTCGAGCCACGCGGGGTCGGTCCCGCGCGCCGACTCCTGGATCATGGCGGTCATCTTGTCGAAGCCGAGCACCATGACCACGTCGTGCCGCCCGCTCTCGACCGCGAAGCACGCTTCGCGGAACGCCGCCGAGCCGGTGGCCGACGCGTTCTCGACGCGCTGAACGGGGATGCCCGTCAGCCCGAACTCCTTCATGGTGCGCGCGGCGCTCATGACCGGCGCGAAGATGTAGCCCACGTATGCGGCCTGCACGTCGCGGAAGGAGAGCCCCGCGTCGCGGAGCGCCGCGAGCCCCGCCTCGCGCGCCATGTCGGCGTTCGACTTCTCGGCCCACATGCCGAAGCGATGCATGCCGACGCCGAGGACGGCGACGTCCTTCATCGCCCGCTCTCGACCGGCCGGAAGCGGACGATGACGACGTCGTGGTCGCCCTCCTCGCGCAGCGCCTCGAGCTCGGCCTCGAGCGTCTGGCCGACGCGGTAGTCCTCCTGCTTGCCGGCGAGCGGGAGCTGCACGCGCGGCCCCTCGGGGAGATCGACCTGCCCCACGCCGTAGCCGATGTGCTCGACGCGCGTCGAGCCGAAGAGCGGGAAGTGGACGAAGGTGTAGCTGAAGAGCGTGCCGCGGGGGCCGAGGAGCACGTCCTCCGTCCGCTCGCTCATGCACTTGGCGCAGATCGCGCGGCGCGGGAAGAAGTGCTCGCCGCAGTCCAAGCAGCGCGAGCCGAGCAGGCGCGGCGGCTCGGCGGGGTCGTCGGGGACGGTGAAGTAGCCGGGCTTCACCGCGACGCGCGCCCGCCGACCGTCCATCGTGCGCGCGAGTTACAACCGGACGGTCGGAGCTGTCAAACCGCTCAGGGCCCGCGCGTCCCCTTGAACACGGCGACCGCATGGAAGGGGATCGCCTGCCCGAAGATCTCGAGGCTGGCGACGAGGGTGCTGGTGCCGTGCAGGCGCCGTCCGCTGCGCGCGAGCGTCACGACGGTGCGGTAGCTCGTCACCCTGAGCGGATACCCGATGCAGATGGTCCCCGCCGCGTCGATCTCGTCGAGGTTGCTGGGCGAGAGGATGAGCCGGCGGCGCCGTCCCGTCCGGTAGGTCCCGACCTCGTCGGGGATCTCCGCGCCGCAGGAGGTGATGTGGGTGCTCGGCAGGCGGTAGGTCCCATCGGTGCGCAGCATGAGCGTGGTGGCGAAGCGGGGCGGGGCCGGTGAGACGGCGATGCCGCCCAGACCCGCGACCCTGGCCGTGCCGGCGATGCTCCAGCACGGGACGGGCGCGAAGACGCACCCGCCGATCGGCTCGCAGGTGTCGTCCGTGCAGAGGTCCCCGTCGTCGCAGGAGAGCGAGGCCCCCGCCGTGCACGCGCCGCTCGCGCAGCTGTCGCCGACGGTGCACGCGTTTCCGTCGCTGCAGGGTGTCCCGTCCGGTTGGAGCCCGCCGCCCACGCAGGCGCCGCCGGACGGGTCGCAGAGGCCGTCCGTGTGGCAGGGGGGCGGCGCGGCGGAGCACGCGCCGGTGCCCGTCCCCGTGCACTGGCCCGCCTGGCAGGCGTCGCTCTGCGTGCACGCGTCCTGGTCGTCGCAGGCGGTGCCGTCGGGCTGGGCGGCGCAACCAGGATCGCCCGCCTGGTAGCGGATCGACCCGAAGAGCGCCGGCACGAAGCCCTCGCAGTGCTGCTCGAAGTCCGCGGCGAAGCTCTGCACCTTTCCGTTCACGTCGTAGGTCGCCTCAAGCACCACGAAGCGCCCGGTGAGTATGTTGCAGCCCCGGCCGTCGCCGCTCACCGAGAGGCCCGGCGCGCCCGCGGCCTGGAACGGCCAGCGCGTGGCGCCCTCGTAGGCGCCCGGCACGAGCGCGGCGTTCAGCGGCGCCGCGAGGTCGACCGACCAGAAGTCGCCGGGCGCGTTGCCGGCGAAGTCGACGTTCACGCCGTTGTCGAAGTTGCGGCTGGCCGTGAAGGTGCCGTCGGCGGACGTGATGAGGCGCCCTGTGCCCTGGCCGATGTAATCGCCGGCCTGGCTGTTCAGGAAGAGCAGCGTGCCGGCGTGAGCCGCACTCGCCAGGCACAGACTCGCCGCCAGGACCGTCCACCGCATCCCCCACCTCCGACACCGCGTGCGTCAGCCGAGATTGTAGAGGCGGAGCGCGTTGGTCGCAAAGATCTTGTGGCGTGACGCCTCGGGAACGTCCGCCATTTTCCTGACACTCTCGCGCACCGCGCCGGGGAAGTGCGCGTCGGGGTGCGGGTAGTCCGAGGCCCACACCACGCAGTCGTCGCCCACGAGATGCACCACCGCCCCCACCGCGCCGTCCTCCGGGTCGGTCGAGATCACGCACTGCCGCTCGAAGTACTCCGACGGCTTCATGCGCACGGCGGGGAGGAGTTTCCCCCACGTCTCCAGGTGCCCGTCCATGCGGTCGAGCCAGTAGGGGAGCCAGGCCGAGCCCGACTCGAGGAAGGCGACGCGCAGGGTGGGGTGCCGCTCGAGGACGCCGGTCAGGATGAGCCCGGCGCACGCCGCCATC
>JBKPBB010000365.1:0-3240 GCA_046744245.1 Thermodesulfobacteriota bacterium | reverse complement strand
GAGTCGGGCAGCGCCTGACGCCCCGTCGTCCGCCCGCATGGGCCCGGCGTCCGATGCGCGGATGCCGCTCACGGCGCACCTCGAGGAGCTGCGCTGGCGCATCGTGCGTGCGCTGCTCGCCCTCGGGATCGCCTTCGGCGTCTGTTACTACTTCGCCGAGGCCCTCTTCGTCTTCCTGATCCGCCCGCTCGCCGCGCTCCGCCCCGACCAGGCGCTCGTCATCGGCACCGGCGTGACCGAGGCCTTCTTCACCAAGCTCAAGGTCTCGGCCATCGCCGCCCTCTTCGCCGCGAGCCCGATCATCTTCTTCCAGGCCTGGCGCTTCGTCGCCCCCGGGCTCTACGACAGCGAGAAGCGCCTCGCCCTCCCCTTCGCGGCCGCGGCGTCGCTCTTCTTCGTGGTCGGCGCCTCGTTCTGCTACTGGCTCGTCTTCCCGGTCGGCTTCCGCTTCTTCCTCGCCGAGTACCAGTCGATCAGCGTCGCGCCCCAGATCCGCATCAGCGAGTACCTGACCTTCGCGAGCCGCATGCTGCTCGCCTTCGGCGTCACCTTCGAGCTGCCGGTGGTGACCTTCTTCCTCGCCCGGGTGGGGGTGGTGAGCCACCGCACGCTCCTCGGCACGTGGCGCTACGCGACCGTCGTCATCTTCATCGTGGCCGCCGTGCTGACGCCGGGGCCCGATGTCGCCTCGCAGCTCCTCATGGCGACGCCGCTCCTCGTGCTCTACTGGCTCAGCATCGGGGTCGCGTGGCTGGTGGCACGCCCGGCGCCGGCGGCGGTGCCGGCGGGGAGCGAGGGCTGAGCGGCCGCTCAGAGAGGCACCTCGTCCACCTCGTCGGCGGCCTTGTCGATGGCCGAGTCCGCGTCCCTGAGGACATCTTTTGCCGGGTTGCCGACCACCGGCGCAATGCTGATCATGGCGCCGCCCAGGACGAGCGTTGCGCCGCCGAGCCGCATCGGCGTCGTCATCAGCTTGGTGAGCACGCAGCCGCTCGGGCCGCATGCCAACAGGGCAAGCGCGAGCGAACGAGCAAGCGTCATCGGGATCCTCCTTTTCGTGAGGCTTCGCACGACCTTTAGCGGCCGGGTCCGCGACCTTCCATCCCGTGCGCAGGTTAGTCGCCCTCCTCCGGGCCGAGCCAGTCGCCGTCGAACCCCCGCCGGCGGTCCCGTCTCCACGCACGCGGCCTCCTCGACCAGCGCGCGGATGGCGGCGCGCGCGTCGGCCTCGAAGTCGGGCGCGACCAGCACGACGAGGTGCGCCGCGCGGCGGTCGAGCGTGCGCACCACCGCCACGCCCTCGCACGACTCGAAGATCAATTTGACGCAGGCGATCTGCAGCCGCGTCGGAGGACCAGGCACGTGCGATACGGCCCGGCGGGTCCTCGGCGGACGGTGCGACCGCGGCGCCCGTTGCGCGAGCGATTTCCCCTTGACATCTCCAGACGAGCTGGGGTCTAAGCGCCTCTCCGGAAACGGGTATGCCTTGGGCCAGGAAGGAGCCCGGCCCTCGCGCTCGCGACGACGGAGCATAAAAAAGAGAAGTGAGACAAGAAAGGAACGTCATGGAAAAGACAGCGAGTGGTCGGTCGGTGGCAAGGGGGTTCGTTCTCGCTCTTCTGCTCCTCGGCGTCAGCGGCGGGCAGGCATTGGCCCACCGCTCCCCTTCCAACTGCAACGCGAACCGCCTGACGCTCTCCCTCGACCAGAATCCGGCGGGGAACATCGTGAGCGGGCAGACGGTCACCTACACGGTGGGGGTCTTCAACCCCGGCCCGGGGACCGGCATCGGCTGCGACGTGACCGGCACCACGGTGACGTTCACCTGTCCGGGCCCGGACGGGACCCCGTCGGGGCAGACGACGGTGCTGGGCACCGGCTTGAGCTTCCCCGCCGACGACTCGGGCGACATGATCTTCCCCTCGGTGTCCTGCAAGATCATGGTGAACCCGGGCGTGACCTTGGCCACGGCGCGGGCGCAGGCGGGCCAGAACACGGGCAATCGCACCGCGGACCTCACCAAGGGAGTGCTGCACGATTCGGCCATCGAGGATCCCTTCGTGCGGATCAATGATCTGAGCCTGACCGTCCGCACGTGTGTGGCGAAGGTGGACAAGCAGATCTCCTGCGACGGCGGGCTGACCTTCCACGACGTGGGGCTGGTGACGTCGGACGAGGATGGGCATACCGACGTCTGCTTTGGCTGGAACGCCTTCACGATCAATGGCACCTCGATACCCGGGGAAGCCGTGCAGGTGCGCTACGTGGTGGCCAATGCCGGCACGGCGGATCTCTTGACGTGCTCGATCACGGAGGGCAACGCCGGGTTCCCCACCACGGTGAGCGTGGGGTCGCTGTTGGGGGCCTGCGTCGCGGACGCGGACTGCGGCAATCCCCAGGCCACGTGCGTCAGCGGGGCGTGCGTGATCACGTCGGGCGCGAACAGCGCGACGTGCTCGGCCACGCTCTCGGCGGCGGAGCCGGACACGGCGACGGTGACCTGCGACTGCACGCCGACGCCGGGCGAGGTGCAGGTGACGGCGTTCGACGAGGCGAGCTTCGAGTGCCAGACGCCGGGGCTGACGGTGACGAAGGTGTGCGCGGAGGGGGACGTGAACGGCAACAACGCGATCACGATCACGGCGGAGAACACGGGCACGGCGGATCTCGAGAACTGCACGGTCACGGACACGAACTTCACGGATGCCGGCTGCCCGGCGAGCGGGGACCCGACGGGGACGAGCGCCCCGGTGGCGGTGAGCCCGAGCACGATCGCGACTCTGGCGCACGGGAGCACGACGACGGCCACGGGCACGGCGGCGGGTCTCACGAACGAGTCCTGCAACACCGCGAGCGTGACGTGCGAGATCAAGGGCTCGGTGGATCCCAACAACCCGGGGCATCAAAAGACGCTGACGGGGAAGGCGAAGGACACCTGCGAGGTCCCGATCTGCTCGCTGGCCGTCGAGAAGACGGCGTGCGTCGCTGCCGCTGCCCCCCCGGGCGCGGGGTGCACGGGTGGGGCGATCGCGCTGACGCTCAAGTACACCGGAGCGTCGATCAGCGGTCCGACGACCGTCACCGTTAAAGGGGCGTCGGGCGCCTCGGTGACCTACAGCCTCGAGAGCCTCAACAACGGCGACATCCTCACGCTGGCGAGCGAGAACGACTTCACCATCGACGCGACGGCGCACGGGCAGTCGAAGCTGGGCGCCAAGACGACCGTCACCATCAATGGAG
>JBKPBB010000135.1:0-2487 GCA_046744245.1 Thermodesulfobacteriota bacterium | reverse complement strand
CGGCAGCGTCAGATGTGTATAAGAGACAGGCCCACGACCGCGTCGCCGAGCGCGAGCGCGCCGGCAGCGACCAGCGCCGACCACTCGCCGAGGCTGTGGCCCGCCACCGCCGCGGGCTCGAGCGCCGCCGCCTCCTCGAGCACGCGGTAGGCGGCGATACTGGCGGTCAGGATGGCGGGCTGGGCGTTCTCGGTCGCCCGCAGCGCCTCCTCCGGGCCCTCGAAGCACAGGCGGGAGAGGGCCATGCCGAGCCGTGCGTCGGCCTCCTCGAAGGTGCGGCGCGCGACCGCGAACTCCGCCGCCAGGTCGCGGCCCATGCCGACGCGCTGCGAGCCCTGGCCGGGGAAGAGGCACGCCACGACCGCGCCCGCCGGAGCCATCGCCCGCCCGGCCCGCTGCCCCGCGCCCCGGATCAGCCTTCCCCGGTCTCGACGACCTTGCGCCCGCGGTACGTGCCGCAGTGCGGGCACGCCCGGTGGCGCAGGGTCGGCTCGCCACATTGCGGGCAGGCGATCACGTGCGGCGCCGTGAGCGCGTCGTGCGCGCGCCGCTTGTCGCGCTTGCTCGCCGAGGTCCGGCGCTTGGGTACGGCCATGCCGTGCTCCTCCTCTGCCCCGCGTCACTTCCCGCGCAGCGTGTGCAGCACCGCGAGGCGCGGATCGGGCGGCGCGGCGGGGCAGCCGCAGGCGCCGGCGTTCAGGTTCGCGCCGCAGCGCGGGCAGAGGCCGCGGCACGACTCCCCGCACAGCGGGCGCGTGGGCAGCGCGAGGATGATCTGCTCGTGCACGAGGGGCGTCAGGTCGATCTCGTCGCCCTCGTAGTAGCTGAGCGCCAGGTCGTCGGAGGAGAGGCGGGCCGACTCGCTCGGCGCCGCCGCGCGTGGCTCGAGCACGAAGACGAAGGGATGGTCGAGGCCGAAAGCGTACTCCTCGAGGCAGCGGGCGCAGGTGCCGACCACCTCGCCGTGCAGCGAGCCGTTGAAGAAGACGTCGAGCCCCGCGCGGTAGAACTCCACCCGCACGTCGAGGCCACGCGGCACGCGGTAGTCGTGAACGCCGCGGTCGAGCCGCGCGTTCAGCTCGTCCACCCCCTCGGTGTACGCGAGCTCCTTCGGCGTGGCCTTGATGTCGTCGAGCGCGATCTTCATGGACGCCCGGGAGGGCCCAAGAAACTAGCGATCGGGCTCCGCCGCGTCAAACCCTCGTCATTCCTCGCTGGGCGGCTCCACACCTAGGCCGAGCGCCCGCTCCACGCGCCGCAGGCGGCGGAGCGCCTCGGGGAGCCTGAGCAGCGCGGCGGACGCCCGCCGCCACACCCGCACCTCGGTCGCCGGGTAGCCGCCGTACACCGCGCCCGCCGGCACGTCGCCGTGCACGCCCGACTTGGCGGCCACCTGCGCCCGGTCGCCGACCGTCTGGTGCCCGGCGAGGCCCACCTGCCCGCCCAGCAGGACGCGCGCGCCGAGCGTGCTGCTCCCCGAGAGCCCCACCTGCGCCGCGAGCAGGCACTCGGGGCCGATGCGGCAGCCGTGACCCACTATGACCAGGTTGTCGATCTTGGTCCCGCGCCCGACCACGGTCGCGCCCAGCGCCGCGCGGTCCACGGTCGCGTTGGCGCCGACCTCGACCTCGTCCTCGAGCACGACGGTGCCGATCTGCGGGATCTTGCGGATGCCCTCGGGGAGCGGGAGGTAGCCGAACCCGTCGCTGCCGATCACCGCGCCGGCGTGGAGCACGACGCGGTCGCCGATGCGCGTCCCCTCGCGCACCACGACGCCGGCGTGCGCCGTGAAGCCGTCGCCGATCGCCACGTCCTCGTAGATGGTGACGTTCGGGTGCAGGGTGGCGTCGCGTCCGATGGTGGTGCGCTCGCCGATCACCACGTGCGGGCCGACGACCGCGCCGGGGCCGAGCCGCGCGCTCGCAGCGATCACGGCGCTGGGGTCGACGCGCGGCGCCCGGCGCGGCGGCGGCGGATGGAGCAGCTCGACCGCGGCTACGAAGGCGAGGTACGGATGCGCCACGCGCACGGACGGCAGCGCGACCTCGGGCGCGTCCGGCGGCAGGAGCACGGCGGCGGCGCGCGTGGCGGCGAGGCGGGGTGCGAGCCGGCGGTCGGCGAGGAAAGTGAGCGTCCCCGGCGGCGCGTCCTCGATCGGCGCCACCTCGACGATCTCGACCCCGCCGTCACCGCGCAGCTCGCCGCCGAGCGCGCGCGCGATCTCGCTGAGCTTCATGCGCCTCCTTTAGCGGAGGCGCCCCGACCAGGTCCAACCCACGAGCGTCGGTCCGTCTCGCTCGCCCTCCCCCGTGGCGCGTGCTAGGAACCGCGCATGTCGGAGCCCGATTTCGACAAGCGGGGCGGCCTCCTGCCGGCGATCGCGCAGGACGTGCGCACCGGCCAGGTGCTGATGGTCGCCTACATGAACCGCGAAGCGTGGCGGCACACGCTCCTGACCGGCAAGGCCACCTACTGGAGCACCTCGCG
>JBKPBB010000250.1:0-2053 GCA_046744245.1 Thermodesulfobacteriota bacterium | reverse complement strand
GCCTCGGAGAAGGCGCGTCTCGGCCAGCCCGAGATCAACCTGGGGCTCATCCCGGGCTTCGGCGGGACGCAGCGCCTGGTGCGGCGCATCGGGCAGACGCGGGCGCGCGAGCTCATCTACTTGGGGCACATGGTCGCCGCGGAGGAGGCGCTGCGCCTGGGGCTCGTGAACCGCGTCGTGCCCCACGAGCGGCTCGCCGAGGAGGCGGCGAAGCTCGCGGCCGAGCTCGCCGCCAAGGCGCCGGTCGCGCTCGCGCAGGCGAAGCGCGCCACGGCGATCGCCGCCGACGCCGACCTGGAGACGGGCTGCCGCTTCGAGGTCGAGGCCTTCGGCGTCACCTTCGCGACCGAGGACCGCGTCCAAGGGCTGAAGGCGTTCCTCGAGAAGCGGACGCCCGCCTGGAAGGGACGCTAGCGTGCGCGTCGAGCTGACCGACACGCAGCGCCAGCTGCGCGACACGGTGCGCGCCTTCGCCGCCGCGCGCGTCCGGCCCGCCGCCGCGGAGACCGACCGCCGCGAGCGCTTCCCGCGCGAGCTGGTCGCCGAGCTCGCCCGGCTCGGCGTGATGGGCTGCTTCGTCCCCGAGCGCTACGGCGGCGCGGGCTTCGACTACGTCGCCTACGCGCTCGCAGTGGAAGAGCTGTCGGCCGCGTGCGCGGCGACCGGCGTCATCTTCTCGGCGCACGCCTCGCTCGCCACCTGGCCGATCCTGGCCCTCGGCACCGAGGCGCAGCGCCAGCGCTACCTCCCGAAACTCGCGCGCGGGGAGTGGCTCGGCTGCTTCGCGCTCTCGGAGCCCAGCTCGGGGTCGGACGCGGGCTCGATCCGCACCACGGCCCGGCGCACCGGCGAGCACTACCTGCTGAACGGCACCAAGAACTTCATCACCAACGCCCCCGACGCGCAGCTCGCGATCGTCCTCGCCTCGCTCAATCCGAGTCGGGGCAACCAGAGCCTCGCCGCCTTCATCGTCGAGACCGCGTGGCCCGGCTGGGAGGTGGTGCGAGTCGAGGAGAAGATGGGCATCCGCGGCGCCCACTCGGCGCAGATCGCCTTCACCGATCTCCGCGTGCCGCGCGAGAACCTCCTCGGCGAGGAGGGCGGCGGCTTCAAGGTCGCCATGAAGACGCTCGACGGCGGGCGGATCGGCATCGCCGCGCAGGCGGTCGGCATCGCCCGCGCCTCGTTCGAGGACTCGCTCGCCTACGCCAAGGAGCGGCGCGCCTTCGGCCACGCGCTGGCCGAGTTCCAGGCCGCGCAGTTCCGCCTGGCCGACATGGCGGCCGCCGTGGAGGCGGCGCGGCTGCTCACGCTGCGCGCGGCTTTCCTGAAGGACCGCGGTTTGCCATATACGAAGGAGGCGGCGATGGCGAAGCTGTTCGCCGCCGAGACCGCGATGACGCTCGCCACGCAGGCGGTGCAGATGCACGGGGGCTACGGCTACACGCGCGAGTTCGCCGTCGAGCGCTACTTCCGCGACGCCAAGATCACGGAGATCTACGAGGGGACGTCGGAGATCCAGCGGCTTGTGATCGCGGGGCAGCTCCTCCGGGAGGCACGGGGCGCATGAGCTGGCGCGCCTGCTATTCGGCCCCCACCCCGCCTGAGGCGCACGTGGTGAAGGGCTTTCTCGAAGGCCGCGGGGTGCCGTGCCTGTTGAGAGCCGAGGGATCGAGCGTCTATCCGTCGACCGCGTTCGGCTCGCGCGTTCACGTGCTCGTGCCCGAGGACTGGCTGCCCGTCGCGAAGAAGATGGTCGAGCGCCGGCGGCGGGCGAAGCCGGCGCGGGTCGTCCCGCTGCGGCCGCGGAGGCGGGTCCGATGACCAGGCGCGAGTGGCTCGAGAAGCGCTATCGCAGCGAGAAGGAGCGCGACGTCCGCTTCTCGACCGTCTCCGACCTGGAGGTGGAGCCGCTCTACACGGCGGAGGACCTGCCGCCCGACGCGGCCGAGCGCATCGGCTTCCCGGGCGAGTTCCCCTACACGCGCGGCGTCTACCCGAGCATGTACCGCGGCCGCCTGTGGACCATGCGCCAGTTCGCCGGCTTCGCCAC
>JBKPBB010000132.1:0-11240 GCA_046744245.1 Thermodesulfobacteriota bacterium | reverse complement strand
GTCGCGGCGAGGGGCAGGGTGCGACGTTCAGGGTGAGGCTGCCCATGCTCGAACGGCAGCTGGTTCTCGACCCCGGCCAGCCCCGGCGGAGCCCCGGGACCGACCATGCCGGTCTCGACGGGCTGCACGTCCTCATCGTCGAGGACGACCCCGACACCGCGACCGTGCTCGCGGAGCTGGTCGGGGAAAATGGCGCGGAGGCGCGGACCGCGGCCTCGGTCGCCGAGGCGCTCGACGTGCTCGGGCGCTGGCGCGTCGACCTCCTCTTGTCCGACCTCGGGATGCCGGGCGAGGACGGCTACGCGCTGATCGAAAAGGTGCGACGGCAGGAGAGCGCGCAGGGCGCGAAGGCCCTGCCCGCCGTCGCGATCACCGCGTACGCTCGCAAGGAGGACCGCGAGAGTGCGCTCGCCGCCGGCTTCGACACGCACGTCGCGAAGCCGCTCGACCCCGAGGAGCTGCTCGCCACCCTCGCCGAGGTGGCGGGTCGGGGTGGTCCGACGGCTTCTTGAGCGTGGCCACGCCTTCGGTTGACGCCCGCCGCCGCCGCGCGCTACCGTGCATGCCCACAGCATCTTCGGAGCGGTGATGTCCTTCCGGTGAGCGAACGCGCACAGACGACCGCCGCCAAGCAGGAGCGGGCGATCCTGGTGGGCACCGAGCGGCCCCGTATGCTCCTCCCGGCGAGCGAGTCGCTCGCCGAGCTCGCCCGCCTGGCCGACACCGCGGGGCTCGTGGTGGCGGGTGAGATCGTGCAGGCGCTCCGTCGCGTCCATCCGGCGACCTTCGTGGGCGCCGGCAAGGTGGAGCAGATCCGCGCCCTCGCCGACTCGAAGCAGGCCGACGTCGCCATCTTCGACGATCCGCTCTCACCCGCTCAGCAGCGCAACCTCGAGAAGGGCTGCAAGCGCAAGGTCATCGACCGCAGCGCCCTCATCCTCGACATCTTCGCGCAGCGCGCGCGCTCGCTCGAGGGCAAGATGCAGGTCGAGCTGGCGCAGCTCCAGTACCTCCTGCCGCGCCTCACGCGGCAGTGGACCCACCTCTCGCGCCTGGGCGGCGGCGTGGGCACGCGGGGCCCCGGCGAGACGCAGCTCGAGGTCGACCGCCGCCGCGTGCGCGAGCGCATCGCGCAGCTCCGCCGCCGCCTGCGCGACGTGGAGCGCACGCGCGGGCTCCACCGCCACGAGCGGAGCACGGTGCCGTTCCCCACCCTGGCGCTGGTCGGCTACACGAACTCGGGCAAGTCGACGCTCATGAACAAGCTCACGCGCGCCGGCGTGCTGGTCGAGGACCGCCTGTTCGCGACCCTCGACCCGACGATTCGGAAGCTCCGTCTTCCGGAGGGTCTCACCGTGCTGCTCGCCGACACGGTCGGCTTCATTCACAAGCTCCCGCACCAGCTGGTCGAGGCCTTCAAGGGCACGCTCGAGGAGGTGCGGGCGGCGGACCTCCTGATCCACGTGGTCGACGTCGCGCACCCGACCTGGGCCGAGCAGGTGCGCGTGGTCGAGGACGTGCTCGGCGAGATCGGCGCGGGCGACCGGCCCGTCGTCCTCGCGCTCAACAAGATCGACCTGCTGCGGGCGGGCCAGGCCCCGCCCGGCGCCGGGCCGGACGCGATCCCGATCTCGGCCCGCACGGGCGCCGGCATCGGCCCGCTGCTGGCGGCCGTCGAGGGACGGCTCTCGCGCGGCCTCGAGCGCGTGCGCTGCGCGCTGCCCTCGGGCCGCGGCGACCTGATCTCGCTGCTCAAGCGCGCGGGCCGTGTGATCGAGGAGTACTACCGCGACGGCGTGGTCACGGTGACGGCGCTGGTCCCGCCCAAGGTCGCGGGCCAGCTCCGCAAGCAACTCCCCGGCCTGGCGGCGGAGCGGCCGTGCTGACGGTGCTCAACGTCCCCAACTTCCTCACTCTGCTTCGCATCGTCGCCATCCCCTGCTTCCTGATCTTGCTCGAGGACCTGCGCTACCGGGAGGCGCTGGCGGTGTTCGTCGCCGCCGGCGTGACCGACGGCCTCGATGGCGCGATCGCGCGGCTCACGCACACCAAGACGACGCTCGGCGCCTTCCTCGACCCCGCCGCCGACAAGGCGCTCCTCGTCTCGGCGTTCATTGCGTTGGGATTCATGCATGCCGTGCCGCGCTGGCTGGTGGTCATCGTGATCTCGCGCGACGTCCTCATCGTGCTCGGCTACTTCCTCCTCTTCATGCTGGCGCAGCAGACGATGGAGGTGCGACCGAGCGTCGCCGGCAAGACGAGCACGGCGTTCCAGCTGCTCTCGGTCACGCTCGTGCTGGTCGGCCTCGTCCAGCAGGACATGGTCGCCCCCTCGGCCCGGGATTCCGTCTTCTACGTGACCGGCGGGCTCACCACGCTCGCCGGGCTGCAGTACATGTACCGGGGTCTCGCCTGGCTGCAGCGGCAGGGCGAGGCGCCCGCCGCCGCGGCCGAGCCGCCCGCACGCGAGGAGCCGGGCCGGCGCCGCGCGTGATTGCGCTCGCGGGCGGGGCTGGTCTATGAGCCCGGCCCATATGCGCCCCCGCCTGGCCGCCGTCGCCGTCGTCCTCGCGCTCGCCAGCGCCGCCCGCGCCGACGAGACCGCGCGCCAGATCCTCGACCGCCGCAAGACCCTCGACGACACCACGCGCCACTGGGATGACCGCCACCAGAAGATGAAGCTCACCATCTTCGACCGCCGCGGCGGGGAGCGCGTGCGCGAGATCGAGCTCTTCGACCGCCGCGAGCCCGGCGACGAGCAGAAGACGATCCTCTTCTTCCTCGCCCCCGCCGAGGTGAAGGGCACGGGCTTCCTCGCCTTCACCCACAAGGGGCGGGCCGCCGACCAGTGGCTCTACCTGCCCGAGCTCCAGCGCGTGCGCCAGATCACCGCGCGCGCCCGCAACGAGAGCTTCATGGGCACCGATCTCAGCTACCACGATCTCGACCTGATCCAGGAGATGACGTCCTGGACGGAGGCCGACGCGCGCTCGACCCTGCGCGGCGAAGCGACGGTCGACGGCACGCCCACCTACGCGATCGAGGAGACTCCTCAGCGCGAGGACATCGGCTACAAGAAGGTCGTCGTCTGGCTCGGGCGCGACGACCTGGTACCGCGCCGGCTCGAGCTCTACGAGGACGAGGCCGAGCCGAAGAAGCGGGTCGTTCAGAGCGACATCAAGCCGATCGGCGCGATCCCCGTCCCGCACCACGTCGAGGTGGCGACCCTTGCCGCGGGCTCGCACACCGTGATCGAGATCGCCGACGTCCAGTTCAACCAGCGGCTCGATCCGGAGCTCTTCAGCCAGCGTTATCTGGAGCGTGGCCAGCGCTGAGCGGCGCGGGCCGGAAGCGCGGCAGGGTCACGTCCTCCAGGTCCTCGAACACCAGCTCGACCGCAAGCCCGACCTGCAGCTCGTCGGGCCGGAGGTCGATCACGTTGGAGACCAGGCGCACGCCGCCCGCATCCGGCAGCTCGACGAGCGCCACGTTGTAGGGCACGCGCTCGGCGAGCGCGGGATGGGTCGCGTGGTGCACCCACGTGTAGCTGAACACGCGCCCGTGCCCGCCGACCGGCTCCCAGCCGCAGGCGGTCGCATGGCAGCGTGCGCAGAGCGGCGCGGGCGGGTGGCGCCAGGTGCCGCACGCCGCACAGCGCTGCACGACGAGCTGGTGGCGGCGGAGCGCCTCCCACCAGGGCGCGTCGTCGCGGCCGGGCGGCAGGCGGGGGAGATCGGCGGGGAGGTACGGCATCATCTCCCGCTCAGCCGCGACGCAGGACGAGCGCGCTGGTGGGCGCCACGCCCGGGCCGCCGGCCACCAGGCAGAGCTCCGCGTCGCGCACCTGGCAGGTCGACTCGCCGCGCATCTGCCGCACGCCCTCGAGCACCAGGTTGAGGCCGTGCACGTAGGCCTCGGCGAGGTTGCCGCCGGCCGTGTTGAGCGGCAGCGCGCCCGCGGGCCCCTCGAGCTTCCCATCCTCGACGAAGGGGCCGCCCTCGCCGCGCGCGCAGAAGCCCAGATCCTCGAGCGCGAGCAGCACCATGCCGGTGAAGTTCTCGTAGATCTGCGCCACGTCGATGTCCGCCGGGCCGCAGCCCGCCATCGCCCAGAGGCGGCGGGCGACGGGCGCCAGGTTGGCGGTAGGGTAGGGCGGCGCGGGCGCGGCGTGGGTGTAGAGGCTCGCGCCCCACGCGCCCTCGCCGCCCTCGGCGGCGGCCAGGACGTGGACCGGCCGGCGGCGGAGGTCGCGCGCCCGCTCGGCCGAGACGAGGATCAGGGCACACGCGCCGTCAGTCTCGAGACAGCAGTCGTGCAGGCGGAAGGGGTCGGCGATCAGGCGCGCCGTCGCGTGCTCCTCGAGCGTGAGCGGGCGCCCGTGCATCACGGCGCGCGGGTTCCGCTGCGCGTGCCCGCGCGCCGCGACGGCCACGTGTCCCATCTGCCGGTGCGTGGTGCCGAACTCGTGCATGTGGCGGCGCACGATGAGGGCGCACATCGCCGCGGGCGAGAGGAGGCCCATGGGGAGCGCGTAGGCGAACCCCGGCGGCACGCTCGGCGCCGCGGCCTGCCGTCCCGGGGCCCGCCCCCCGATGCGGCCGAAGCGGCCGAACTGCCCCTGGCAGAGCGCGCGCACGACGACGACCGTGCTCGCGGCGCCGGCGTGGATGGCGTGCGCCGCGTGCGCCACGGCGGCGCACACGCCGCCCCCGCCGCCGTCCCACACCATGCCCGAGAAGCGCAGCTCCGCGCACCCGAGCGCCGCCGCCAGCCGGGGTGCGTCGTTGCGGTCGTTGGCGTAGGAAGCGAAGCCGTCGAGGTCGTGCGGCGGGAGGCCGGCGTCCGCCGAGGCGGCGAGGATCGCCTCGCAGGCGAGCTGGAACTCGCTGCGGTCCGTGATCCCACCCCACGGCCGGTACTCCGTCTCGCCGACGCCGACGATGGCGACGCGGTCGCGCACGGGCGCGGAGCATCGCCCCCCTCGCGCACGGGTGTCAACCCGCGCCCGCGCCGTGGAACTGCGACGGCATTCGGGGGGGCGCACCGGGGACGTCCCGCCATATCTCCCGTGCTGTGCGAGACGCCCCGGTGCGTGCGAGGGGAAAGCGCCGTGGCGCACCAGCTCATAGCCGGGCGAGATTGCGGGCGCACGAAGGCGTGGTGAATTGTCTGCGCAACCGGCCCTTCGGGTGCGAGGTTCACGGTCCCTTGATCGTTCCCTCAAGCGACCGTCATCCCTTGTGACGATCATGAGGGCATGAAGCACCTCGAGCCCGATCGGACAGGCGGGAGCGACGGCTCCCTCGTCCACACCGCCCGCTTCAGCGCGGGTCTCGCGCCGAGCGAGCGCGAGGTCGAGGAGGCGCAGCGCCTCCGCTATCGCGTGTTCGCCGACGAGCTCGGCGCGCGGATGCCGGAGAGCGCCGCCGGCCTCGACCGGGACGACCTCGATCCCTTCTGCCGCCACCTCCTGGTGCGAGAGCGCGCCAGCGGCCTGCTGGTCGGAACCTATCGCATCCTGCGCGCCGAGGGCGCCCGGCGCGCCGGGGGCTTCTACGCGGAGCGGGAGTTCGACCTGCGCCGGCTCCACGGCCTCGGCCCGCTCACCGTGGAGGTGGGCCGCGCCTGCGTGCATCCGGATTTCCGCCACGGAGCCGTCATCGCGCTCCTCTGGGCCGCGCTCCTCCGCTACCTGAATGCCTCGGACAGCCGCTACGTCATGGGATGCGCGAGCGTCGGCCTGGCGGCCGGCCGCGAAGCCGCGGCGGCGGTCTGCGGGCGGCTGTGCGAGGAGCACCTCGGGCCGGAACGATGGCGGGTTTTTCCTCGTCTTCCCTTCGACACCCGCGGCTGGTCGCGCGCGCTGGCGGTCGAGCCGCCGCCCCTCATCCGAGGCTATGTCCGGCTCGGCGCCTTCGTCTGCGGCGAGCCGGCGTGGGACCCGGAGTTCAACACGGCGGACCTCCTCATGCTCCTGCCCCTCGCGCAGCTCGAGCGGCGCCACGCGCGCTGGCTCCTGCGTCTCGGGGAGACGACCAGTGCAACGGGCGGATCGCGGAACCATGCGGCGTAGCACGCGCCTCTGGCGCGCGGCGAGGCTCGGGCGACATCTGACCCGCGTCTACGCGAGCGCCCGGCTGCGCAGCCTCCGCCTCGGGCCCTGCGCGCGGCGCGAGCTCGCGGCCGCCTTCGCGCGCGAGATGCTCGACGTGCTCGAGGTGCGCTCGCAGGTCCGGGGCCAGCCCCTTCCGAGCACCGATCCGGTGCTGATCGTCGCCAATCACGTGTCCTGGCTCGACATGTACGCGCTCAGCGCCGTCGCCGGCGCCCGCTTCGTCGCCAAGTCGGAGGTGCGCGGCTGGCCCTTCTTCGGCACCATCGCGCTGCGCTTCGACACGCTCTTCATCGTGCGCGGCAGCTATCGCGACGCCGCCCGCATGCGCACCGAGGTCGCGCGCGCCCTGCGCGAGGGCGCGCGCGTGGTCGTCTTCCCCGAGGGCACGACCACCGACGGCACGACGCTCGGGCGCTTCCATCCCGCCCTCTTCCAGTCCGCGATCGACGCGCGCGCGCCCGTCCAGCCGGTCGCGATCCGCTATCGCGACGGGCGCGGCGACCCGAGTCCCGCGCCGGTCTTCGTGGGCGACACGACCGTGCTCGCGTCGGTCGCGCGCGTGATCCGCGAGCCGGCGCTCTCGGTCGAGCTCACCTTCGGGCCGGCGCTCTCGCCGCTCGGCGTGACGCGGAAGGTGCTGGCCGAGCGCAGCCGGCGCTGGATCGGTGAGCAGCTCGGCGTGGGCGAAGTTGCCGTGACCCGCCGGCGTTTCGCCGCCTGACGAGCGCGCGCCCCCGCGCTCCCCGGGATTGCCCGAGTGCCAGCGGACGCACTAGTGTGCTGTCCGCGAGATGGCTTTACTGCGAGCGCCGATCCGGGGCCTGCGGCGGGCGTGCTCGCTCCTCCCTCCTGCGGCGTAGCTTTGGCTACGCCTCGTCGGTCGTCGCTGCGCTCGCCCGCCTCGGCTCCCGGCTCGGCGCTCTCGTGACAAGCCACCCCGCGGACAGCACACTAGACGGGAGGCCGTGTCGCTCTCCTCGCGCGTCGAACTCGGGGCGATCGGGGGCGCGGCCGGTGGCGGGCGCGGATGAGCACCTCTTCGGAGATCTCTCGACGGCGCTTCCTCGCCGCGTCGGCCGCGACGGTGACCTCCGCCCTCTTGCCGCACCGTGTGCGCGGGAGCGGCGAGCGCCCGCCGAACGACTGGGCTTCCCACGGCTTCGGTCCCGAGCAGAGGCGACACAATCCCTCGGAGATGGACATCACGCCCGAGAGCGTCTCCCGGCTGGCGCTGCGATGGGAATTCGAAGCCGCATCGGGCATCACCGCGACCCCTGCCGTGGTCGGCGACCGGGTGATCGTGGGATCGTGGGACGGGCGCGCCTACTGCCTCGATCGTCGCTCGGGACGGCTCCTGTGGAGCTTCGAAGCAGGACAGCGAACGTATCCCCCGGATCGACGGCTGGGAATCTTCGCGTCGCCTGCGGTGGAGCGCTCGACGGTCCATCTGGCGTCCGACCGGCTGGTCGCGCTTTCACTGGAAACGGGAACCCTGCTCTGGGAACGGACGATCGGCTCGCCCGAAACCACGCTCGAGTATTTCTGGGCCGCTCCGCTCGTCCACCAGGGACGTCTCTACGCCGGTGTGTCCGCGGGGAGCGAAACCCGGACACGGGGCCGGGTGGTGTGCGTCGATGCCGAGAGCGGACGGCTCCGCTGGAGCTTCGCCACCGTCCCCGAGGAGCTCGCCGGCGGCGGGCTGATCGCGCCGCCCTCTCTCGACGTCACCACGCGGACGCTCTACGCGGCCACGGGGAACCCTTTTCATCCGACCCGGGGCTCCGACGGCGGCGATCACACCTCGAGTCTCGTCGCCCTCGACGCGACGAGCGGGCGCCTGCGCTGGGCCGACCAGGTCCATCCCCATGACGGCCGGAACTTCGACCTCAACTGCCCGCCGATGCTGCTCCGGGTGACGGCGCCGGATCGACGGAGGGAGCTCGTGATCGTCGGCGGCAAGGACGGCCTCCGGGCCTGGGACCGCACGAGTCGGCGAAGGCTCTGGCGGGTCGAGCTCGCTCCCGCCCTGCCTCCGGGCGGGAAGGAGGCCCTGCCCACCACCGGACCGGAGGCGGGCCCCACGGCGGCGGCCGAGGATCTCGTCTTCTTCGCGTCCAACAATCACGCCGACAAGACGTGCATCGTCGCCGGAATCGAAGCCGCGACGGGCGACATCCGCTGGCTGCACTCGCTGCCCGCCTTCCAGTTCGGGCCGCTCTCGGTCGCCGGCGGAGTCGTCTTCATCGGCCTGATCGACGGGAAGCTCCGGGCCTGGCGCGCCCGGGATGGGGAGCTCCTCTGGGAGTCTCCGCCCGGCCCGCCGATTGCCGGAGGGCCCGCGATTGCGCGCGGGATGGTCTTCGTGGGAAGCGGGGCGGGAGAGTTTCTGCCGGGGAACCGGCTGCGCGCTTTTGCCCTGCCCGCCTGACGACGGCGAAGACACGGTGGCGATGAACCAGCCGGCAAAGCGATCGCTCGCGGCGGGCCTGCTCGCACTGCTGCGGCCGCCGAACGTCTTCACCGCGGTCGCCGACTCCTTCGCCGGGCTGGTCCTCGCACGCCGGGCGGGCCCGGTCTCGGGCGATCGCGGGCTCTGGTGCATCGCGGCGTCGGCCTGTCTCTACCTGGGCGGAATCGCGCTCAATGACTACTTCGATCGTGAAGTCGATGCGGTCGAGCGACCGGAGCGCCCGATTCCCTCGGGAGCCGTTCCGCCGGCGGTCGCGGCGGGGATCGGAGCGGGCCTCCTGGCCGCGGGAATCGCGCTGGCGGGCCTCGCGGGCGGGCCCGCCATCGCGGTCGCGGCCGTGCTCGCGCTCGCGATTCTGCTCTATGACGCGGTCTTGAAAGGAACCGAAGCGGGTTTCCTCAACATGGGCGTCTGCCGCGGCCTCAACTTCTCCATGCCCATGTCGCTGGCGATGAAGTCCGTTCCAACGTCTCTCTTCTTCGCCCCGGTGCTTCTCGCCGCCTACGTCTCCGTCCTCACCTATCTCGCGCACGAAGAGGTCGGAGGCAACACGCTCGAGCGTGCACGCCGCGGCGTCACCGCGATGGCGGTCGTCGCGCTGGTCATGGCCGTTGCCATCGCCCCGTGGCCGGCGGCGCCGGTCGGATGGGCCTTCCTCGCGCTTCTCGTGGTTCGGGGTGCGACGCTCTTCGCGCCGCTCTGGACGGAGCCGGGAGGGCCGACGACCGGACGCGCGATCGGCGGAGGAATTCTGATGATTCCGCTGTTCGATGCGACTTTCGTCGCCGCGGCGGGCCACACCGCGTGGGCGTTCGCGGTCGCGTCGCTCATGTTGCCGGCCATGGCTCTCCGGCGCATGTATAGTCCCACCTGACATGCGTCTCGGCTACAACACCAACGGCTTCACGTCCCACCGCCTGCGCGATGCGCTCGCAGTCATCGCCGGGCTCGGCTTCAAGAGCGTCGCCATCACGCTCGATGCCGGGGCGCTCGATCCGTACGACGGTGCGACGGCCCGGGAGGCGAAGGCGATCGGCGCCTGGCTGGCCGAGCAGGACCTCGTGCCCGTGGTCGAGACCGGCGCGCGTTTCCTTCTCGATCCCTGGCGCAAGCATTGGCCCACGCTCCTCTCCCCGAGGGGCGAAGACCGCGAGCGAAGAATCGATTTCCTGCGGCGCGCCATCGGAGTCGCGTCGCTGCTCGGGGCGGAGGTCGTCTCGCTCTGGTCCGGGACAGCGGAAGCGGACGAGCCGGCCGAGCTCGTGGACGAGCGCCTCGCAGAGGGTCTACGGATTCTCGCGCGCGATGCCGCCGAGCACGGGGTCGTGCTGGGCTTCGAGCCCGAGCCCGGCATGCACATCGAGGACCTGGCGGGCTTCCGCCGGATCCGCGACCGGCTCGGAGAGCCGGGCCTCCGTCTCACGCTCGACGTCGGCCACGCGCACATGACCGAGGAGAGCGCGCCGGAAGCCATCCGGCGCTTCGCGCGCGAGATCGTCAACGTGCACCTCGAGGGCATGCGTCGCGACCGCCACGAGCACCTGCTCCCCGGCGAGGGCGACCTCGACCTCGCTGCCGTCGTGGCGGCCCTGCGTGAGATCGATTACCACGGCCCGGCCACCCTCGAGTTGAGCCGCCACGGCCACATGGCGGTCGAAGCCGCGCGCTGCGCCGTCGAGTTCTTCCGGCCGCTCGGGCTACCGTAGAGGCTGCATGACCGCGGGACGGCTGGTTGGTCCTGACACCAGCCCGAGGGCTACGGAGGGAGTGCACCCTCGAAGGGAGTACCTGCACCCACGGCTCTCCGCCCTGAACCGTCTCTTCCGGCCGCCAGGGCAACCTGCGTCCTGCGATCTCGGCCGCGCCGATGGCGCGCGGTGAATCGGGCGCCAGCAGGACGTAATGCACGTCAAGACTTACATCGGAGCAAGGCTTACATTCGGAGAAAGACTTGCAGGGAAGCCCGCGAGTAGATTTTACGAGAGGGGCCTCTTGACGCGAGGGACCGGCTTTCATTTCCTTCATCGACGATGGCCTCCCGGTGAGGCGAACGGGCGGTGCCTGACGCAGGACTCACGGGCGACCGCGCATCTGCGACGACCGGGGATGCAGTAGACCGAGCATCGCCGCTGCGCTCCTGAGAGGGAGGGGGCGCACCGCACCGCTGGCATCGGTCTTGCTTCCACCCAATGCCTAGATGCTCGAACGAATTCGCGGCCGGGCAGCCCCGAAAGTTTCCGGCCCCTTGCCACCTGGGGACCCTCGGACGGGAATCGACTCGGATGTTCCTTTCTGCAGCCGGTCCGTCCCGATCCCTCCGTCCCAAAGGGACGGGAGGTGGCTATCCCAGAGAGAAGGGAGGTGAACGTGATGAAGCACCTGAACCTCGAACTCGAGAGGCTCGAGCAGCGGATTGCTCCTGGCCTGTTCATCGGTGGCAGCCTCGGGTTGGGTGTTGGCGTGAGCGTCGGAGGCGGTAACTGTTGCCCCGAAACCTGCGGCACCCATTGCGAGGAGAGCTACTGCTGCGAGTGACTCTCGTGTTAACCCCGTGAACCACCAGGCGACCACGTTGACCTGAACCTCTGGCGGTTCACGCAACGGTGCGAGGGAGGGCTGCCGGAATGCTTGCGGCGGCCCTCCCGAACACTACCC
>JBKPBB010000482.1:0-6932 GCA_046744245.1 Thermodesulfobacteriota bacterium | reverse complement strand
AGCCGCTCATCCCGCTGCCGAGTGATTCCGGACGCGCGCGGATCACAGGCCAAGGAGGGGAACGCCGGCAAGTCGTTCGTGTCAGCCGCGAGAATCGACTCCCTCATGGGGTCGCCCGCCACGGTGACGGGAGGGCTAGCGTGACACCGCGATCGTACGGGGGCGCTCCAGCGCCGTCACGCTCGCATGCCGACGGGTAGCCGCGCTGACAGGCGCGCGCATACAGCGTGACGGCTCCGGCGGCGTCCCCGCCGTCCTCGGCCAGGCGCGCGAGCGTGTAGCAACCGCCCGGATCACCGTTGTCGCATGCGCCGGCAGCGAATCGGAGAGCGATGGGCGGGTTGCCGGGGTAATAGATGCTGGCGAGCGTGGAGCAATCGGATGCGTCCCAGCCACGGCAGTCGGCCCGAAGGTACGCGACGGCGGCTCCCCGGAGCCGCGCCACACGCTCCGGCCCGCAGCCGTCGGGCGTCGCAGGATAGATGATTCGATCCGTGCACAGCCCCGGTCCTGTCCCGCACGCTCCTCGACTCGACTCCGACCCACTCGTACATGAAGTACCTCTACAAGTATCCGCAGTCAGCCTATCCGTACAGCGACCTGGTCGCGGTGAATCCCGCGAACGAGGGGACGAAAGCGTCGGCCCACTATGCGCTCACCGTGGGTGCGGGCGAATCCCGGACCCTTCGTCTGCGGCTGAGCGTCGTCGCGCCGGCAGAGGACGCGCGCGAGAGTCCCTTCGGGGCCGGCTTCGATTCCCTGCTGGAGGCCCGCCGGCAGGAGGCGGACGAGTTCTATGCGTCGGTCATCCCCGCATCGCAGGTCCGCGAGCTCGGTAAGCTGGCCGCCATCCTGGAAGCGGAGCCGTCGCCGACGGAGGTCGCTCGCGTCAAGGCTGCACCGAGGAAAGCGCAATGACCGCACTACGGATGGTGCCCGCGGCCACCCGGATCCGGGAAGGCTCGAGCGCCCCCCTGGGCGCCACGCCTTCCGATGAGGGGACGAACTTCAGCCTGTTCTCCCGGCACGCCACGGGCGTGGAGCTGCTTCTCTTCGACGGCATCGACGACGCGCGGCCCGCCCGGGCGATCCGCGTCGATCCCGCCGTCAACCGCACGTACCACTACTGGCACGTGTTCGTGCCGGGCCTGCGCCCCGGCCAGATCTACGGCTATCGCGTGGAGGGTCCATCGGACCCCGCGCGCGGGCTGCGATTCGACGGCGAGAAGGTGCTTCTCGACCCGTACGGGCGCGGCGTGGTCGTGCCGGACGGCTACCGGCGCGCTGCGGCTGCCGAGCACGGTGACAACACCGCCACGGCGATGAAGAGCGTGGTGGTGGACCCGAACGTGTACGACTGGGAAGGGGACGCGCCGCTGCGACGACCGTCCGCGCGTACCATCGTGTACGAGATGCACGTGCGCGGGTTCACGCGCCATCCGAGCTCGGGGGTCGGAGAGAAGACGCGCGGCACCTACGCTGGCCTGATCGAGAAGATCCCGTATCTCCGGGACCTCGGGGTGACGGCCGTGGAGCTGCTGCCAGTGTTCCAGTTCGACGCCCAGAGCGCGCCGAACGGGGTCAACTACTGGGGCTACCAGCCGGTCTCGTTCTTCGCGCCTCACCAGGCGTACAGCTCGCGGCGGGATCCGCTCGGTCCGGTCGACGAGTTCCGTGACATGGTGAAGGCGCTGCACCGAGCGGGCCTCGAGGTGATTCTCGACGTCGTGTTCAATCACACCGCGGAGGGCGATCACCACGGGCCTACGCTGTGCTTCCGCGGCCTGGACAACCCGACGTACTATATCCTGCAGCACGACCGTGCTCGCTACGCCGACTACGCCGGCTGTGGAAACACGCTCAACGCCAACGACTCCATCGTGCGCCGGATGATCGTGGACAGCCTCCGGTACTGGGTCGAGGTGATGCATGTGGACGGATTCCGGTTCGATCTCGCGTCGATCCTGGCGCGCGATGAGTCGGGGCGGCCGATGCCGAATCCGCCGGTGCTCTGGGACATCGAATCCGATCCGGCGCTCGCCGCCACCAAGCTGTTCGCCGAGGCCTGGGACGCGGCGGGTCTGTACCAGGTGGGCAGCTTCGTCGGGGACAGCTGGAAGGAGTGGAACGGGCGGTTCCGCGACGACGCCCGGGACTTCTTCCGCGGCGCGCGCGGCTCGCTGCGGCGCTTCGCCGATCGCCTGGTCGGCAGCCCCGAAATCTACGGCCACAAAGAGCGCGAGCCCGAGCAGAGCGTGAATTTCGTGACGTGCCACGACGGCTTCACGCTCAACGATCTGGTCTCGTACGACCGCAAGCACAACGAGGCGAACGGCGAGCAGAACCGCGACGGCTGCGACGACAACCGGAGCTGGAACTGTGGCGTCGAAGGGCCGACCGACGATCCCGCCGTCGAGAAGCTCCGGAACCGTCAGGTGAAGAACTTCCTCACCGTCACGATGCTCTCCATCGGGCTCCCGATGATCGTGATGGGTGACGAGGTTCGCCGAACCCAGGGCGGCAGCAACAACGCCTATTGCCAGGACAACGAGACGAGCTGGTTCGACTGGACGTTGCTCACCAAGCACGCCGACGTGCACCGGTTCGTCACGCTGCTCAACGCCCGGCGGCTCCTACGCGACGTCGAGCACGAGCGACGGCGCGAGAGCCTGACCGAGCTGATCCGGAAGGCCAACAAGACCTGGCACGGCGTCAAGCTCGACCAGCCGGACTGGCGCGACGACTCGCACAGCATCGCATTCACGGTGGAGATGCGACGGGACGGGATGCTGGTTCACGTCATCCTGAATGCCTACTGGGAGCCGCTCGTCTTCGAGCTGCCGCCGTTGGCCGAGCATGCGGGTGGGCGGTGGCGGCGCTGGATCGATACGGCTCTCGACTCCCCGCACGACATCGTCCCGTGGCAGAGCGCCCCGGCGGTTCCCTTCGAGAACTATCGCGTCGAGGCGCGCTCGTCGGTGGTGCTGTTTGCGGCTACGAGATCCTGAGAGCCGTTCACTGCGCACACGCTCGTCTCCCGTCGACATGGCACCGACCGATCATTGGAGCGGAAGCAGGCGGTACCGCCGGAGTTTGGCGTGTTTAGGCAAGATGCCGGATCGGGTCGGACATATCTTGCATGAAGTCGTGGGATTCCAATGGCGATCTCGAGACGATGACCTACGGCGCCGTTGTCGGCTACCTGGCTCACCTGGAAGGAACGAGGTACGTTCGACCGCCACCCACGGCCGTGTTCGCGAAGCCCACCGTGTCGCGCGCCATTGGAACGAGTCAGCACGCCGACGCGCCCTCTTGGCCGCCGTGATCGCGGCGTTCCTCGCCAGAGCCTTGCCGGCGCTCGCCGTTCATCAGATCTCGACCGAGGAGGACATCGCCGATCTGCTCGCTACCCCGGTGATAAACATCGAGGAGGCAGAGCAGGCGTCGAAGGAGCGACAGTGGGCCATCCTTCCCGAGGTGGGCTACGACCCGGAGTCCGGCGGTCTCGGCGGCGTCAAGTTCACCCACCGGAACATCGCCGGGACGGGCGCCACGCTAGACCTCGAGGGGACGTACGCACGGAATAGCCAGCAGCACCTGACGGCCACGCTCGGGACGCCGCACCTTCTCGGCGACCGCTTCCTCACGCTTCTCCAGCTCGACTACTACTACGACCCGCGCCAGGAGTTCTTCGGGCTCGGCAACAACAACATCGGTCCAGATGAGGCCTCGACGCAGGCGTTCGAGCGCTACATGGGCACGTTCACAGTCGGGTGGCGCCCCTGGCCGCAGCTCGCGCTCAACGCGAGCGTCGCCCTGCGGCACGTGCGCATCGGTCACGGCAAGCATGACGACGGCTTCCCGTTCACGCTCGACGCGTTTCCTCACCTGTCCGGCGTCGAAGGCGGCTTCGTCAACCCGTTCAGCGTGTCGCTCGTATGGAACACGCGCGACGACGTGCTACGTCCGACACGCGGCTGGCGAGTCATCCTCAAGGCGACGCACACGAACCGCGCGCTCTTGAGCGACTTCCAGTTCACACGTTTCGACGCCGACGTCGCCTATCTCTTCCCGCTCGTTCCGAGCGGGAAGCACGTACTCGGCGTCCGGCTGAACGGGGGCGTGATCGCGGGTCCGCGCCACGACGTTCCGTTCTGGGAGCTCGAGGATCTCGGCGGGGACGACACGTTCCGCGGCTTCTTCCCGCATCGCTTCGAGGGGAACGAGCGCATTCTCCTCAACACGGAATACCGCTTCTCGATCTGGGGATTCGACTTCCTTCACTACTGGTACGTGGATATCGGAGGCGCACTCTTCGGCAGCGTGGGCCGGGTCTTCATGTCGTCGAGCGAGCTGAAGAATGACTTCGGCCTCGACCAGGCGAGCGCCTCCCACCTCACCGACACGGTGCAGTATGATTACGGCTTGGGGCTCCGTTTCGCGATCGCCCGGGCCATGCTCGCCCGCGTCGACGTCGGCTTCAGCGAGGAAGAGACGGGGCTCGTCTACCTGTCCTTCGGGCACACGTTCTAGCCGCATTCGATCTCCGCGACGGGCGCGTGCGCTGCGAGACCGTCCCCGCGCTCTTCAAGCTGGCTGCCGACATCAACGACGAGCGCACTCTCACGATTCCGTATCTGCGCGTTCCCTACGGCTTCGCGGATCAGGCAACACGGGGCCGGATTTCGAGCTTCCTGAGCCATGTGCTGCACGCGCGCCCAGCCTAAGGGCGATGATGAAGCGGGCCGAGGATGGATCGCCCAGTTGGAAACCGACGTTGGTCGCGGTAGAGCGGGTGCCTTGACCGTCCTCGAGACCCTGGCGACAGCGCTGCTGGCAGCGGTGTCACTCGCGGCTCTGCCAGCCTACGCGCAGGACGAGGTTCCAGACCCGCGCATCGTGAAGCTCGCCGAGGAGTTCTCCGATCCGCTGACGACCCTTCCGCAGGTCTTCACCCAGGACGCGTACACCCCCGCGAACTACGGCACCGGCGCCCCGGCCAACCGGGTGATCGCGCGCCTGATCGTGCCCCGCATCCCCAAATACTCGCTGCTGCCGTTCGTCCAGCTCGTCCGACCGAGCTTCTCCCTCGTCACGGTGCCGACCGGGAGGGGCGGTGCGACGCAGACGGCATTCGGAGACATGCAGCTGCTCGATCTCGGCGTGATCCCCTGGCCCGGGCGGGAGACCGGCCTGCTGATGGCGGTCGGACCGGTGTTCGTCTTCCCGACCGCGACCGCCCGCGTCGCCGGCCACGGCGCGTGGCAGGTCGGTCCGGCCTTCGGAGCCGTGTACAAGGGGCTCCCGGGATACATCTTCGGGCTCCTGATCCAGAATCCGATCTCCTTCGCCTACACGGCTCGCGATCGACAGTCCGTGGGCAGGTTGCTGGTGCAACCGATCGTGCTCCGGCACCTCTGGCGAGGATTCTACGCAAAGTCCGGGGACGCCACGTGGGCGATCGACTGGCGCAACGGCTCGTCGACGACGTTGCCCCTGAGCTTCGGGTTCGGCTACGTCTTGCTCCGCGCGGGGGCGCCACCCATCAACCTCTTCGTGAGCGGAGAGTGGATGGCCTATCGACACGATGCGCCGGTGGCGCCGCAGACGACCGTGCGGTTCGGCATGACGATTGCCTTCCCGGACTGGAGACCCTGGTAGCGCCGCCCATCCTCCCAGCGCCATCGTGACCACCACGAGCGCCATGCCCAGCAAGGTCAGGCCGGAGACGACCCGGGGCGGCCTGCTGCCGACTATCTGCCCCCACCGGGCGCCCTGACGTCACGTGGAAGATCCCCCGCCACGAGTCCCTCCGCGACGAGTTCGGGTCGGCCGATCTGTCATCAGCCCTGTTCGATCATCCCGAGGGAATGCATCTGGTCGACTGCGTGTCGCCGTCGGACCCGCGCGTTGAGCGATCGCCTGGCGGCCTGCTTCGATCGGGCCCGACCTGACGACACGCGCGGGCGTGGCGCCGGATGGCAAGACACTCCGGTCGACGCCCGGTAATCCGTGGAGTGCCAGAGGCGGTACGGATGAAGCCCCTGACCATCCGTCGCCGCGACGGTTCACGGTGAGATGGAACACGCCCTGTCACAGAAGGCGGTCGAGATCGCCCGGCCGTTGGGCTTTCCGATCACCAACTCAATGGTCGTGACGTGGATCGTCGCCGTGGCGCTCATCTTCTTTGCCCAGACCGCGACGCGGACCATGAAGCAGGTCCCGGAAGGACCGCAGAACCTTCTGGAGTGGCTCATCGAGGGGCTCTACCGCTTTCTCGAGGGAATCATCGGCCATCACCTGGTTGAACGGACGTTCTGGTTCTTCGGCACCATCTTCATCTTCATTCTCGCCGCGAACTGGGTCGGCCTGGTTCCTGGCGTCGGTTCGATCGGATGGGGTCACCGGACCGCTGCCGGCTTCACGATCGAGCAGCCATTGTTCCGCGGCGCCAATGCCGACGTGAACATGACGCTCGCCATGGCGCTCGTCTTCTTCGGGTGCTGGATCGTCTGGGCCGTGCAGGAAATCGGCCTGAAGGGGTTCTTCAAGGAGCTGTTTGCGCCGAAAGGTGAGAGCCCGGGCGCCTTGAAGATACTCATGCTCGTCGTGTTCTTCGCCGCCGGTTGCCTGGAAATCATCTCGATCCTGTTCCGGCCGATCTCGCTCAGTTTTCGTCTCTACGGCAACATCTTTGCCGGGGAAACGATGTTGGACACGATGGCCAGGGTGCCCTACATCGGCTGGCTCGTACCGATTCCCTTTTACTTTCTGGAACTGCTGGTTGGTCTGGTGCAGGCGCTGGTGTTCACGTTGTTGACCGCCGTCTTCACGCTGCTGATCTGTCAGCATCACGAGGAAAGGCCGGCGACCGGGCACGATTGAATCGAGGAAGCTCTGACCGTTTCCATCGCGGCATGGCTGAGCCACAA
>JBKPBB010000471.1:0-4941 GCA_046744245.1 Thermodesulfobacteriota bacterium | reverse complement strand
TGGTCGGCCCGTTGGGGCCCGCGCCCATGCTGTCCTGGGTCATCGTGGTCCCGACCGGCGTCCCGCCGTCGCAGTCGATCTTCCCCTGGGCCGCGCAGCTTCCCGTACCCGCGCCGGTGCAGCACGGGAGGGGAGCGCCCGCGCCCGTGCAGAGACTGCTGCCGTCGGCGAGGAACCTGACGCATTCCGCGCCGCCGCCGATGTCCTTGAAGTGGATGGTCGAGTCGGAGAGCGTGAGCGTCGCTACGCCGTCGGCCCCGGGCGCACCGGCGGTCAGGTGGAGCGTACCGGCGAAGTCGCTTTCGACGGGCTGCCCGCCGGGCAGATACGAGGTGAAGAAGTGGCTGCCGTTCGGGTTCATCGGGTTGTAGCTGACCTGGAACGTCCGGTCGCCCGGCACGGGGCCGCCGGTGCTTGGGTTGCAGACCAGCTTGAACTTGTCCGGGTCCTTCTTCGGGCGGCCGCTGCTCGTCGCGACCATCATGACCTTCTTCTTGCCCGGCTTCGTGCCGTGCTTCTTGAGCGCCACGACGACGTTGTTCGGCGCCCCGCAGGCCGGGGCCATGGCCGGGAGCGTCGGGCGGTTGGCCAGGAACTTCGCACCGGTGAGCTTGGTGACGGGCGCCGGGGTGCAGCCGGCGACGGGGTCCTTTCCGAAGACGCAGACGCTGATCGCAAAGGTGCACGACCCGTTCGCCGTGCCGTCGGCGTCGCAGCCGCTGCCATCGGTGCACGCGACGGTCCCCGGTGCGGTCTCCGTGATCCCCTCGAAGCTGAGATAGCAGTCGGACGCAGCCTTCCCGCCGCCGAGAACCTGTGCCTGGGCCGGGGGTGTGGCCCACAGTGCGACCGAGAGCAGGGTGAGAAGCGCGACACGCTTGACTGTCATCGACCCTCCTTGTTGCGACCGCATTCGGCGGCGTTTCGGGCGCGGTACAATGTCGTGGGAAATGGTTCCTCGTCAAGCAGAGGGGTCCCCATTCACCCCGGGGAGCGGGAGACGTATGGTGGCACGGCCCGGGGCCGTCAGTGGCCCTGCGCGGTCAGACGCTGGAGCGAGAAGAAGTCAGGCGCGAGCGGGATGCGTGAGTCCGCAGGGACGTTCTCGCCGGGGACGAGGCCGGCGGTGGTGGCGCGGTCGAGCTTCCAGTTGACCGCGAGGGCGACGGCGCCGCCCACCCAGCCCCAGTACTCCCCGGGCGCAACGCGGATGATGTTGGTGCGGATCGCCGCGTAGGAGCTGACGAGCTTCCCCTGCCAGTCGTACTTCGAGCTGTAGCTCCCGAGGTAGATCTCCTTGTCGAAGCGCAGCAGGAGCTTCCCGTAGAGGTAGTACGGGTCCTTCGGTACCGCCTCGATCACCCAGTGCGGGCGGCGAATGAGGATCTCCTGCACGGGGCACCAGGCGACGCCCTTCCAGTCCGGGAGCTCGAAGCCGACGCGCGCGCCGGCGGGCACCACCATCCGCCAGCCACCGCTCGGGAGCCGCTCGAGCGCCGCGGGATCGGTGAACGAGGGGCGGTCGAACAGCACCAGGAGATCCTGCTCGCCGACGAGCCGCCAGGTGAAGTCCTCGACCTTGCCGTCGAAATACGGGCCGTCGTCCTGGCTCATGTCGGAGCCGAGAAAGCCGTCCGAACGGTTCGCCGGCGACACCTGGCGAACGCGCCGGAGCGCGGGCACGTAGGTCCAGATCGAGTCGCGCCGCCCGGCGGCGAGATAGCGCCAGCTGAGCGAGAGCGTGCCCCGCACGTCGGCCGGAGCGAGCACCTGCGCGAACGTCTGCTCGAGGAGATCGTCGGGGCCGCCGTCCTCGCGGAAGCGCGGGGGCTGCCCTTCGTAGAACTTGTGGAAGGAATCGACCTTGATCGCCCGGTCGAGGCCCTTGCGGTTGATCCAAAGGAGGTCGGCGCGGTAGTGGCCGTTGCCGCTGTAGTAGATCGTGTAGAAGTAGTTCCACGCGATCTTGACCGCCGCCTTGGGATCGGCGCGGTCGATCGTGGGGAACGGCCAGGCGAAGATGTGGTGCGGCGCCTTGCCCGTCTGCCGGTCGATGATCGAGCCCTCGTCGCTCACGTCGAAGCGTCCCTCGTTCGCCTTGAGCGCCGCCGCGAAGATCGGGTCCTCGTCCAGGTGCACGAGCTTCCATTCGCCGATCGCGTGGCGGAAGTCGCCCCGCCGGTAGGCATCGAGGAACTCCTCGGGCAGGAGCCCTTTTGCCTCCTGCCAGTTCTCGGCCCCGAGGACGTCACCGGGAGCGAGCCCGGCTCGCGCGGGCGCGGCGAGCAGGACGGCCAGGCCGAGCACGAGAAGCCACGCTCGACGCCTTGCCGCGCGCAACCCTTCGCCCGGGCACATTTTGGTACGAGTAGCAGCTCCGATGTTCGGCCCGCAAGGTAAAAGGACCGGTCCCACCCGCTCGCGGCTTGCCTTGACACGCCGCAGCGGCGTCCCGTACTTTGCTTCGGTGAACGAGGCGCCGCGCAGCGAGAGGCCGCGCGCCGCGGAGCCGGCTCGCTCTCCGGCGCTGCGGGAGTGGACGAAGGAGATGGCCGAGCGCGCCCTCGACCGCTCCCATGCTTCGCCCGCTCCCGGCCGGCGCGGCAACCGCGAGAAGGAGCGATTCGCGCTCCGCGCCCAGCACGTGAAGGCGCTCTTCCGGAGCCTGGAGACACTCACGGGGGCGGTCAACAAGGAGGCGGGGGTTCCCCTCCTCGTGGTCGAGAAGACCCTGAACCCGAAGAACCTGGGCGGCATCGAGGTCCCGGACGGCGCGCGGCTCGTGCTCAAGTTCCTCGAGCGCCGCCTCGAGGTGGTGGTGAGCCCGCTCGTCAACCTGGGCGGGCGGCCGGTGCCGGTGGGAGCGCTCGCGACGGCGTCGGTCATCCAGTACGACCCGGCCGATCCCGCCGGTGCGGACTGGTACGACCTCCTGCTGCGCGAGGACGGGAGCTGGATGCGCAAGGGAGCCGAGGGCGAGGCGCCGCCGCCCCCCTTCGGCGAGAAGGAGATCCGTTCGCTGCTCGAGTGGCTCGTCGGCTAGCGCCCGCTCCACGGGCGCGGAGGTGCCACCATGCCCCTCCGGGTCCTGCTGCCGGTGATCGTGCTGCTCGCCTCGCCCGCCGCGAGCGCCGTGAGACCGCTCTGCGCCCCGGGGCGCTTCGTCCTCCAGGGGTATCCGCTCATCGGATCGGGGCGCCCGGGAACCGACGCGGTCATCCTCGAGACGCCCCAGGTCTCGATCCGCAGCGGCTGCGCGCCGGTCGAGGCGCGCGTGTGGGCGGGCAAGCGAGGCACGCGCATCAAGGCCGCCTGGCCGCGCTGCGGTGAGTACTGGCGGCGGGTGCGCCTCAACGCCACCATCGACGCGGCCACCTGCGAGACCATGACCGGCGCGTTTCGCTTCGGGCGCCAGCGCTACAAGCGGAGCTTCAGCGCGACGCGTGCCCAGGTCTCCACCTCCTGCACGCGCGGCGGCGACACCTTCGCGCTGATCGAGCAGCGCGTGTTCGCCTTCCGGGGCTGCACGGTGACGAGCTGCCATGGCGTCTTCGGCCAGGCGAGCCTCGACCTCCTGCCCGGCAGCTCCTACGAGAACCTGGTCGGCGTGCCCGCCTCGAACCCGGCCGCTGCCGCCGCGGGCGCGCTCCGCATCCTCCCCGGGCACGCGGCGGAGAGCTTCCTCTCCCAGAAGCTCCACGGCACGCTCGCCGACGGCGAGGGCGCGCGCATGCCGCTCGTCGGCCCGCCGCTGCCGCAAGCCGAGATCGACCTGGTCGACGCCTGGATCGACGCCGGGGCGCCGCGCACCGGACTGGTCGCGGCGGCGCCCTGCCTGCCGGAGCCCGAGTACGTGCCGACCACGCCCACGCCGCCGCCGCCCGGCGGCTACCAGCTCGTGCTCGACGGGCCGACCCTGGCGCCCGGCGAGGAGCAGGAGGGCTGCCTGTGGATGCCGGTCCCCAACCCGACCGACCTCGCGGTCGGCAAGTGGGAGTTCTTCCTGAACCCCGGCACACACCACTTCGCGATCTTCCCGTGGGACAAGGACGGCACGCCGCCCGTCGGCGTGTGGCAGGCGGGCGACGTCGGCTGCGTCTCGGGCGCGATGTTCGGCAACACGCTCTCCGGGTCGCCGCAGGCCCCGTACTACATCGACCTCTACGCGCCCGGCATCGCGCGCCTCCTGCGGGCGGGGACCTACATCGGCCTCAACGCCCACTACGCGAACAACTTCGACGTGCCCATCCAGATGAAGGTGTGGACGAACGTCTACCCCTACCCGGGCACGCCCGAGCACATCGCGCTGACCATCACCGACTTCAACGACATGTTCACGATCAGCGTGCCCCCGTTCACGCAGAAGGTGCAGCCCGGGCGCTTCACCAACGACGGCTCGACGCCGATGTACGTGCTCAGCCTCGGCGGTCACATGCACAAGCGCGGGCTGCGCTTCACCGCGTGGTGGTCCGACGGCGCCAAAGCCTACGAGAACTTCGACTGGTCGCACCCCGTGAGCCGCCCGTTCGAGCCCCCCGTCGTGCTGGCGCCGGGCGACCACATCGATTTCGAGTGCCTGCACGACAACGGCGTCACGCGGCCGGTCAAGCGCGACGGGTCGGGCAATCCGACCACGCTCACCTTCGGGCTCACCACCGACGACGAGATGTGCGTGCTCGTGGGGACGTACTACTGACCGCCGCCGCGCGCGCGCAGCGCGGCCGCGAAGAAGTGGTGCGTGATCTCGAGGTCGTGCAGGCCCCAGGTGCCGGCGAGGGCAGGGCCCGCGGCGCGCACGTGGCGGACCGCGTCCGCCAGGGCGGCGAGCGCAGCTTCGCTGGCCGCCGCATCGCCCGCCGCGGCGAGCCAGCGCTCGAGGGCCCCCAGCACGGCGAGCGTGTAGTCGAGGAGGTGCTCCTCGGCGGCGAGGCGGACCGGCGC
>JBKPBB010000165.1:0-6419 GCA_046744245.1 Thermodesulfobacteriota bacterium | reverse complement strand
CGTTCGTGCTGCGCTTGCCGCGGGACGGGCCGGCTCCTCCCCGGTGAGGTTGCGCTTCTCGGACCGGCGGCGCGAAGGCTTCGCGCGTCAGCTGGCCGCGAAGCGCGCCGGCGAGAGCGCCCGCGCGTCGAAGCGCTCCGTCTTCCCGGCCATGAGCAGGTCGGCGGCGATCGGCCCGAGCGCGCCGCTCGTCTCGATGCCGGCGCCACCCTGGCCCGCGAGCCAGAAGAAGCCGGGCAGGCGCCGATCCTCGCCCACCACGGGGACGCGGTCGGGGGCGAAGGTGCGCAGCCCCGACCACCTGCGCCGCAGCGTCTGCGGCACGAGCGACGGCGCGAGCCCGGCGAGCCGCGCGAAGCCCTGCGCGATCACCTCGTCGTCGGGCCGTGCGTCGCACGGCTCCATCGGCTCCTCGTCCATCGGGCTCAGCAGGAGGCCGCCCGACTCGGGCGCGAAGTAGAGACGGTCGGCGTCGCTCTGCACGAGCGGCCAGCCGCGCACGTCGACGGGCGCGGCGAAGGTCACGATCGTGCGGCGGTGGGGGACGAGCGCGATCGGCGCCGCGCCGGCGAGCATGCCGACTCGGCCCGCCCACGCGCCGGCGGCGTTGACGACCCAGCGCGCGGCGAGCTCACCGTCCGCCGTACGCACGCCCGTGCAGCGTCCCGCCTCCACCCGCACGCCGCACACCTCGACGCCGAAGCGCTGCTCGACGCCGCGCCGCTTCGCGTGGCCCAGGTAGCCCCAGAGGAGCGCGTGCACGTCGATGTGGCCGTCGTCGGGCACGAGCGCGGCGCCGGCGAGGCGCTCGACGAGCAGCACGGGTACACGCGCGACCGCCTCGGCGGGTGAGAGGAGGACGAGGCGGATTCCTGCCTGCTCGATCGCGGGGGCTGCCTGCCGGAGCGCGCTCCACTCGGGCTCCCGGAAGAGCAGCATGACACCCGAGGGCACGACGAGCGGCGTCTCCGCGAAGCCGGGCGGCGGATGGCGGAGGAAGCGCGCGCCCAGGATCTTCAGCGCGCGCCACGTGGCGACGGCGTCGAGCTCCGAGAGCGTGGCCGCGCTGCGCCCGGTGGCATGGTAGCCGGGCTGCGGCTCGCGCTCGAGGAGGAGGACGTCGGTTACGCCGCGTTCGGTGAGGAAGTAGGCGAGCGAGGCGCCGGCGATGCCACCGCCGACGATGATGACCTCGAAGCGGCGGCGCTCCGTCACGTCCGCTCGCTCACCATCCCTCGTCCGGGTCGGGGACGTCGCCGCGCAGCAGCTCGACGTCCGCCCGATCGCGGAGCGCCTTGCTTCGGCGGCGGGCAGGATCGGCCGCGGCCCGCTCCTTCATCGCGATCAGGTCGTCCTTGCGGACGATCGGGACGTCGACCCCTGCGACCCCCAGGCGCTCGGCGCGCAGGATCATGGGATCGAAGCCGGGATCGAACACGATCTGCACCGGCTCGCCGCTCGCGTGCCGGAAGTTCGCGCTGTGAGCGAACTGGCCCGTCAGGCGGAACCCGGCATCGACGAGAGCCTGGATGACGGCATTCCGGTCGAGCGTGGAGAGCACGGCGATGTCGGTGTCCGCGGTGGCTCGGGGCACTCCGGAGTGGACGCCCACGGCGACGCCACCGATCAGCGCGTGTGGCGCGCCCATGGCGCCGAGCGCACGCGTCGCGTCCATCAGGGCGGCGACCTTGTCCGGTGTCTCCACCATGCCGGCACCTCCACCGCGACGCATGGCGATCAGGGTGCTGTCTCGCGCCGAGGCCCTGCTGATCGCCTCCAGCTCACGGAGCGGACTCGACGCCATCAATACGACGATAGCAGGCCCGGGCGAGACGCGAAACGAAGGGTGGTCACCCGCCGAGCGATATTCCGGGCTACGATCAAGGTGAGGGCCCGCGGCTCTAGTGAGACCCCGTCACGAGCGCCCCCGGGTTCATGATCCCGCTCGGGTCGAGCGCCTGCTTGAGCGCGCGCAAGAGCGGGTAGGCGCTCTTCAGCTCCTGCTCCAGCCACGGCGCGCGCAGCCGGCCGATGCCGTGGTGGTGCGAGATCGTGCCGCCCGCGGCGAGCGTGGCGCGGAGCGCGCGCCCCCACGCCTCCAGGTAGGCCGCCTCCGCCTCGGCGAACGGCTCCGGCTTCATGACGAAGGTGAAGTAGATGTTCGTCCCCTGCGGGTAGCCGTGCGAGCTGTGCCCGCTGGCGACGATCACGCCCGGCGCGCGGGCGAGCGCCGCGACCACCGTCTCGTAGACGCGATCGATCCGATCCCAGGTCGCCGCCACCTCGATCGTGTCGGCGAGCATCTCGCGGTCGAGGAAGAAGTCCCAGCTCGGCACCTTGTTCCGCACCTCGAGCCAGTGCGCCATCGGCCCGGTCCCGACCGCCGTGCCGCCGCCCGTGGCCGCCTCGCGCGCGCACGCGCCGCTCTCGGCCTGGACGAGCGCGCCGGGGCCCTCGGAGAGGACCAGGAGCAGCGACGTGTCCGCGGGCGCCCAGGCGGCGAACTGGCGCGCCGTCTCGACCTGGTCGTAGGCGCGTAGCACGGCCGGCCGCCAGCCGACGCGCAGCACGCGGCGTACGGTGTCGAGCGCGGCCGCCATGCTCGGGAAGGCGAAGCTCGCCAGCGCTCGGGCCTCGGGCAGCGGATGCACGCGCAGGGTGACCTCGGTGACGACGCCGAGCGTCCCCTCGCTGCCGAGAAAGAGCTCGCGGAGATTCGGGCCGACCGAGGCGCGGGGCACCACGGGCTCCATGCGCACCACGGCGCCGCTCGGCAGCACCGCCTCGAGGCCGAGGCAGAGGTCCTCGATGTTGCCGTAGCGGGTGGAGAACTGCCCCGCGGCCCGGGTCGCGACCCAGCCGCCCACCGTCGAGCGGTCGATCGACTGCGGGTAGTGGCCCGTGGTGTAGCCGCGCGCCCCGAGCGCCGCCTCGTACGCGCCGCCCAGCATCCCGGCCTCGGCGCGCGCGAAGAGCGAGCGCTCGTTCAGCTCGAGGAGGCGGCTCATGGCGGTCAGGTCGACGACCAGCGATCCCACCGGCGCCGTCGCGCCCCCCACCACGCCGGAGCCCGCGCCGTAGGGGACGACAGCGACGCCGTGGCGCTCGGCCAGGCGCACGGTGCTCGCCACCTCGGCCGTGCTCCGCGGCGTCACCACGCACGCCGGCCCGCCTATCAGGCGGCCCTGGCGCGCGCGCAGGTGCGCCAGGATCCAGTAGTCGGTGCGGTGCGCCGCGAGCGTCGCCGCGTCGTCGGCCACGCGGTCGCGCCCCAGCTCGCGGGCGAGGGCGTCGCCGATCTCGCTCATGCGAACCTCCTCAGGCTGGCCGCCAGCGCGCGGTAGCCCTCGAGCTCCGCCGCGGTGCGCGCCTGGTCCCAGCCGAGCCGGGCGGCGGCCATGTCCGCGACCGCCGCGGCGCACGCGAGCCCCTGCCCGGGATCGAAGAGGAGGAGGCGCGTGCGGCGCTCGAGGAGGTCCTCGAGCGTCAGCGCCATCTCCTCGTCGAGCGCGTGCGCGATCTCGGAGCGCAGGATCCCGCCGGGGAGCACCTCGCCCGCCGCCGGCGAGGCGAGGGCGCGGGCGAGGATGCGCTCGATGCCCGCGCCGTGGAGCGCGACCAGGCGCTCCGCCCCGCTCCGCCCAAGCTGCGGGAGCCGCGCGGACACGCGCTCGACCAGGCGCGGCAGCTCCTCCGGCGCGAGCCCGCCGTTCGGCAGCGGCACGCTCGCGGTGCGGCAGGCGCCGGCCACCCGCCCGAGCCGCTCGACGACCAGGTCGACGACCCGCTCCGCCATGCGGCGGTGCGTGGTGAGCTTCCCGCCCGCGATCGAGACGAGGCCGGCCTCGCTCACCATGATCTCGTCTTTTCGCGAGATCTCCGAGGGGCGCTTGCCCTCCTCGTGGAGGAGCGGCCGGAGCCCCGCCCACGCCGCCACCACGTCCGCGCGCGCGAGCGGTGGCCCGACGAAGGTGCGGTTGGCGGCGTCGAGCAGGTAGTCGGCGTCCTCGCCCGGCACCGCGGGGTGGTCGGTGGGCGGGCCGTGATCGGTGTCGGTCGTGCCGAGGTAGGTGACCTCGCCGCGCGGTACGGCGAAGACGGAGCGGCGGTCGCGCGCCTGCATGACGACGATGTGGCGCACGGGGAGCCGCGCGTGCGGCACGACGAGATGGATGCCCCGGGTGAGATGGAGCCGCGCGCCCGCCAGCGCGCCCGCGCGCCCGCGCACCTCGTCCACCCACGGGCCGGCGGCGTTCACGACGATCCGGCCGTGCGCACGGATGCTGCGGCCCGTGAACGTGTCGCGCAGGGCCACCTCACCGCCCGCGATCTCGATCGCCTCGACGTGGTTCACGCACAGCGCGCCCGCCGCGTGCGCCCCGAGCACGGTCTCGAGCACGAGGCGCGCGTCACAGGTCTGGTACTCGATGAAGGTGGCGGCGCCGTGGAGGCGCGTGCCGTCGAGCGTCGGCTCCCGCGCGAGGGCCTCCTCGCGGCTCCACATCGCGTGCCGCTCCTCGGGCGCGACCGTGGCGATGCGCTCGAAGGTCCAGAGACCGAGGCCGAGCTTCGCGTGCCCCGCGCGCCCATGGGTCGGCATCACCATGCGGACGGGCAGCGCCAGGTGGGGCGCCAGGCGGCGCAGCACGCTCCGCTCCGTCGCCGCCTCGCGCACCAGGCCGACGTCGCCCTGCTCGAGGTAGCGCACGCCGCCGTGGATCAGCTTCGAGCTGCGGCTCGAGGTGCCCGCGGCCCAGTCGAGGCGCTCGACGAGCGCGACCCGGAGCCCGCGCAGCGCCGCATCGCGCGCCACGCCGGCACCCGTGATGCCGCCGCCGATGACGAGGAGATCGAGCGCGGCGGCGGGAAGGGCGGCGAGGGTCGCCTCGCGCGTCTCGGGGGAGAACGGCGAGGCCATGGCGGCGCGCGATCGACTAGCGGGTCGCGCGCAGCTCGCTGAGGGCGGCCTGCGCCTCGGCGACCTAGTCGGCGCGGCCCTGCTCGCGCGCGATCTGGAGCGCGCGCGCGGCGAAGGCGAGCGCCTCCTGGCGGTCGCCCCGCGCCTCGCACACGTTGGCGAGCGCCAGGCGCGTGGTGAACGCGTTCGGGTCACGCAGGAGCACCTGGCGGAGCATCGCCTCGCCCTTCACGCTGTCCCCGCCGAGCAGGCGCGGGAGGCGGACGAGGAGCGTGCCCTTCGCGGCCATCGCATCGACGTGGTTCGGGTCGAGCTCGAGCGTGCGGTCGAGCTCCGCCATCAGGCGGCGGAGCTGGAAGACCTGGGAGAGATTCTCGCCGTCGAGCCGCATCAGCTCGCCCAGGTTGCAGAAAAGGGCGAAGTGCGCGTCGGCGCTGTTGTCGTCGAGCGCGACGGCGCGCTCGGCGAGCGCCTGGCCGCGGTCGAAGTGCGCCTTGCGCGCCGCTCGATCCGCGGTGCGGCGGCCGCCTTCGCACTCGGCGCGCGCGCTGGCGGCGAGGCTGGCGACCGAGTCGTCGGCGGCGCGGACCACGCTCGCCAGGCCGAGGCAGGCGAGTACCATGAGGAGCCGCCCGGAGCGGGAGGAGCGCATGGAAGCAGGGACCATGCCTATCGGGCCGCCCGAAGTCAACTCTTTGCCGAGGCTGGCGGGCGCCCGGGTCCGCCTCGCCGCGCGACACGAGTGTACCGCCCCGTGTGCATTTTTGGCCACCCGACGGGGTCTGGGGCGGCCGGAGGAATCGCCTCCACTCGGCACAGGCGTTGCACAAGGCGCGCGATGGCGATCTTCCCCCGCAAGCCACGCCGCCCCTCGGGGCGGCCCGTCGCGCCGGAGGGACCCGGCGAGTCGGCGCCGGCGGTGCGGCCCCCCTCGGTGAGCGAGGTACTGCGCGAGCGGCTCGGGGAGATCGCCGCCGCGGCCGTCGCACCCGAGGACGCGCTCGAGCCCGCGCTGCGCGCCATCCTCGAGGCGAGCCGCGCGCAGGCCGGCGCGCTCTGCCTCTTCGATCAGCGCCATGGGGTTCTCCGCCTGGTCGCGGAGATCGGCTTCTCCGAGGAGGGCTGCCGCCGCCTGCGCAACGTGCGGCGCAGCGACCCGACGGCGTGGGACATGCCGCTCAACGGCCTCATGAACCGCCGCGCCTATCTCATCGAGAGCGCCTCGCGGAACCGCTACGTCCCCCGGCTGGTCGAGCATGCGGCGGCCGTGCGCACGATCGCGTGTCTCCCGCTGCACGCCGGCCCGACGCCGGTCGGCAGCCTCGTGCTGGTGGCCGTCGCGCCGCGCTCGTTCGCCGAGCGCGACGTGCGCACGCTCGAGCGCCCGCTCGCCGAGCTGGCGCTGATGATCGAGGCGGTGCGGCGGCGGGGCGCCCGGGTCGAGCCGGTCGAGGCGCCGAAGGTGCTGGTCGCCGCGCCGCCCCCGCCCCCGCTGCCGCAG
>JBKPBB010000454.1:0-7345 GCA_046744245.1 Thermodesulfobacteriota bacterium | reverse complement strand
GTTCCCGCCTGGGTCGTATGAATTGGCTGGTACGCCGCAGGACGGGCGTCACCCCCCCTCGCTCTGAAGTACTCCGCTATGCCCGATTCGGTGTGGCCGCCGAGCGGCACGCGCTCCTGAAGCGCCGAGACGCGGGCGTATTTCGAGAAGATGGGCTGGCGGACCCTCGTGGGTTGTCAGACCAGAACGCGCCCCACCGCGCGCACGAGTATCTGCACAAGGCGGCCCTCGAGCTGTGCGACGGCCTCGTGATTCAACCGTTGGTAGGCAGCAAGAAAGTGGGAGATTTCAATCCCGCCGCGATTCTCAGGGGCCACGAGGCGTTGATTCGAGGCGTTGACTCCCTGGCGGGCTGATCGGGTCGTCGTCGGGTTTGCGTGAGAGACGGCAGCGATCCGGGACAGGGAGCAGGGCAGCGTCGCACCGCCGGTCCGAGGAAACGGGCTCGGGCGCGCGCGCACGCCGGCGGGCGCAGACAACCGCCGGGCTCGTGCCGACACGAGAGCCACGGGGGCTTCGTGGGCGGCGGTGGCCTGGGTCGGTCGAAGCAGACGAGCCGCGCGGGTGATTTGTGGTTGCCTCCCCGGCATGAGACAAGGCCGGCGCCGGGCTGCTACAACTCCGCGCACGACCATGGTAGGGTACGCCGCCCGTGGGCGAGGTCATCGCATTCGCGGAGATCGTACGCATGCGACGGCAGCGCGTCGCGCGTGCCGTGCATGCCCGCTGCCGGATGCTGATCGCGGCCTCGGTGGTGGCGGCGCGGGCGGAGCTGGCGGGCGCGCCGGCGCCCGAGCGGCCGGTGCGTATCGCCCGGCTGCGGAAGCTCGAGCAGCTGCACGACTACGCGAGCGCCCTCGGGTAGAGGACGCGCGGGCGGGGAGGGGGTGGTGACGATCGAGGCGTGGACGGTGGTGGCGGCGCTCGTGGTGGGCGGGGCGTTCCTGGTGCTCGCTCGGGAGGTTCGCCGGGCCCGCGTCCTGCGCGACGACGCCGGGGCGCTGCTCCTCCTCCAGCAGCAGCTCGACGCGCTCCGTGCCCAGCTGGGCGAGGCGCTCGCCGGTCAGGGGCAGCTCGTCGGCCAGCAGCTAGCTCTGCTCACGGGGCAGATGAACGACCGCCTGCGCGAGAGCCTCGAGCTGGTGCAGCGCAGCCAAGCCGCCGTCGGCGAGCGGCTCGACAACACCTCGCGTGTGGTGGGCGACGTGCAGAAGGGCCTCGGCGAGCTGCGCGAGGCGGCCTCCAAGGTCTACGAGGTGGGACGCGACGTCGCCTCGCTGCACGACATCCTGCGCGCGCCCAAGCTCCGCGGTGGCCTGGGCGAGTTTCTCCTCGGCGACCTCCTGGCGCAGGTGCTGCCCCCCGCCCACTTCACGCTCCAGCACGCCTTCCGGAGCGGCGAGCGGGTGGATGCGGTCGTCCGCCTGGGCGGCGGGCTCGTCCCCGTCGACGCCAAGTTCCCGCTCGAGGACTTCCGCCGCCTGCTCGAGGCCGCGGACGACGACGAGCGCACCCGCGCGCGCAAGGCCTTCGTCGCCCGGGTGCGGCGGCACATCGACGACATCGCGACCAAGTACGTGCTCCCGGACGAGGGCACCTACGACTTCGCGCTCATGTACATCCCGGCCGAGAACGTCTACTACGAGACCATCATCCGCGACGAGGAGCCCGGCCTGGCCGGCTACGCCATCAGCCGAAAAGTCATCCCGGTGTCGCCCAACTGCTTCTACGCCTACCTCCAGGCGATCGCGCTCGGGCTGCGCGGGCTCCGCATCGAGGGGCGCGCCGAGGAGGTGATGGGTCTCCTGGCGCGCCTCGGCGGCGATCTGGATCGTCTGAAGGAGGACTTCCGGCTGGTGGGCAAGCACCTGACCAACGCGGCGGCGGCGCACGCGGCGGCCGAGCGACGCATCGAGCGGCTGGGCGGCAAGCTCGCCGCGATCGGCGGCGAGGAGCCCGTGGAGGAGGGGCCGCGGCAGGCGCTCCTGCTGCGCTCGTCGTAAAGAGAGGAGGCGTGCAGCATGATCACCGTCCCGGCCATCCGGCTCCACCAGTTCGGCGTCTTCCTCTACCAGGCAATCCTGGGCGCGCGTGACGTCGACCGCCTGGTGCGCTTCGAGGTGCTCTCGTACGACACCGCCGTCCACCCAGCGGCCGCGAAGCCCCGGTCGAAGAAGGCCTCGCGCGTCAACTGGGAGCTGCTCGAGAAGCGCATTGCGGCGAGTGCCGAGGCCTACCAGCGGCCGATCATCCGCAAGAAGATCGCCGAGCTCGTCGACTACTACACGCAGTGTTCGGAGACCGGGACTCTGCCCGCCGTCCCCGGCGCGGTCCTCCTGGTCGCGGATCGCCGCCTCGAGTTCACGCCCACCAGCTCGCACCGCGTGCTCGGCGTGCTCGAGATCCCTTCCGAAGAGGGTGTGTTGCGCGCCCTCGACGGCCAGCACCGCCTGCTGGCGCTCCATCAGCTCATCGAGGCCGGGCAGGCCGAGGACGTGCAGGTGCCGGCCGTGGTCTTCGATCGCCTGACGCCGGACCAGGTGGTGGAGCTGTTCGTCACCATCAACGCCAAGCACACCAAGCTGAACCCGTCGCACCTGATCAGCCTGGCCGGGCGGCGCCTCTACCCCGACAAGCAGCTCGCCGCGAGCCACGACATCATCCGCACGCTGAACGAGTACACGGACTCGCCGCTGCACGGCGACATCAAGCTCTTCGGTGTGGGGCACGGGCGGGTGGCCCAGGCGCCGCTCGCCGAGGAGCTGAAGGGCATCTTCACCGCGCTCGACGCCCTCGGCGGGCGGCAGTCGGACCGCTTCCGCGACTCCGCGCAGCGCTTCTTTCTCAACTACTTCAAGCAGATCGCGGCCGTCTTCCCGCGCGCCTGGGTGGGCCGCAAGTACAGTATCAAGACCGGCGTAGCGCTCCGCGCCTTCCTGCGCGTGGTACCCGACGTGCTGAAGGCCATCCGCGAGAGCGGCGGCGACCCGCTCGACGCGCACGCCATCCGCCAGGCGATCAAGCCGTGGGGGCTCCTGGTCGGCGACAGCCGCTTCGAGACCGAGGGCGAGTGGCGCCAGAAGCAGGCCGGCGGCACGCGCGGCACGGTCGAGCTGCTGGCGCGCGAGCTGCGGGCGGCGCTGCGCGGATGAGGCCGCCCCACTCCGGGTTCTACGAGCCCTCCGTTCCGCAAGCGCCGCCGTCGCGCCGCTCCGTCGCCTTCGTCCCCGACGAGGTGCTGCTGTATGACCTGAGCGACTCGGCGTTCTGTCTGAAGGCGCGCATCTGCCTCCAGGTGAAGGGCGTGCCCTTCCGCCGCGTGACCGTGACTCTCGGCCGGCGCGGCGAGCTCCGCCGCCTGAACCCGCTCGGCCGGGTGCCGGTCCTGGTGCATGGCGAGACGGTCATCGCTGATCAAAGCCGCATCGCCCACCACCTCGACGAGGTGCAGCCCGAGCCGCGGCTCGTCCCGATCGGCGCCGAGGCCCGGGCGTACGCCGGGCTCGTCGAGGCGTGGGCGGACGGGCTGCTCGCCCCCATCGTCAGCGCGTGCAAGTGGCTCAACCCCGACAACCGCGCGGCCGCGCTCGCGAACACCGTGACCGAGATGGCGGGCGCGCCGCTCCGCCCGCTGGTCGGCTGGCTCCTCGTGCGACTGATGCGGCGCCGCCATGCGGCTCGGGGCTACACGCCCTACGCGCTCGACCAGGTCGAGGACCGCCTGCAAGAGAGCCTGGCCCGGGTCGCGACCCTCCTCGACGGCAAGCTCTATCTCCTCGGGCGGACGCCGACGCTTGCGGACGTGGCGGTCTTCGCCCAGCTCGCCTGCCTGCGGCGCTACGCCGAGGCACGGCTGGTCGACCAGGTCGCCGCCGTCGCCGAGTGGCTCGAGCGCCTGGGCGCGCTTCCCCCCATCGCCGCCGCGCTCGCGTCTTGACCGGTCCCGGGACGCGTGCCAGAAGCCGCCCCATGCCGGCCTTCACGAGAGTCGCCGCCGTCGGCGACGTCCCGCCCGGAACGGGCAAGTGCATCGAGGCGGGCGGCAAGCCGATCGCGCTCTTCAACGTGGGCGGTACGTTCCACGCCATCGACAACACCTGCCTCCACCGCGGCGGGCCGCTCGGGGAGGGCGAGCTCGACGGCATGATCGTCACCTGCCCGTGGCACGGCTGGCAGTACGACGTGACCACGGGCTGCAACACGATGGACGAGAGCGAGCGCGTCGAGCGCTACGAGGTGAAGGTCGAGGGCGACGCGGTCCTGGTCGCCGTCTAGAGCGCGCTGTCGGCGCGCACGGTGGCTAGGACAGCGTACTCCGAGAGCTCCGGGGGCGTCGCGGTCTGGACCCACAGCGGGCCCGGCGCGAGCGCGGCCAGGAGCAGCAGCGCCGGCCGCTTCATGAGCGCGGCTTTCGGAAGCGGGGCGGGCGCTTCTCGAGGAAGGCGTTGCGTCCCTCGAGCGCCTCGTCGGTCTGGTAGTAGAGCTCGAGCGCGCTGAAGCCGAGCTCGGTGAGTCCCGCGATGTGCTCGGTGTCGGCGTTGAAGGACTGCTTGGCGAGGCGGAGCGCGGTCGGGCTCTTCTCGAGCAGCTCCCGGCACCAGCGCTCGGTCTCGGCGCGCAGCTCCGCCGCCGGCACGACCTGGTTCACGAGCCCCATGGCGAGCGCCTGCGCGGCGCTGTACTGGCGGCAGAGATACCAGATCTCGCGCGCCTTCTTCTCGCCCACGATGCGCGCGAGGTACGCGGTGCCGAAGCCGGGGTCGACGCTCCCGACGCGCGGCCCCGTTTGCCCGAAGACCGCCGTGTCGGCGGCGATGGTGAGGTCGCAGAGGACGTGCAGCACGTGCCCGCCGCCGATGGCGTAGCCGTTCACCATCGCGATCACGGGCTTCGGGATGGCGCGGATCACGCCGTGGAGCCCGTGCACGTCCATGCCGATGCCCGCGCCGCCCGTGTAGCCGCCCTGCGTCCGCTCGCGCTGGTCCCCGCCCGCCGAGAAGGCCTTGTCGCCGGCGCCGGTCAGCACGACGACGCCTACCTCGGGGTCGCCCCAGGCGGCGCGGAAGGCGGCGATCAGCTCGTCCACGGTCTTGGCGCGGAAGGCGTTGCGCACTTCGGGGCGGTTGATGGTGATCCAGGCGACGCCGTCGCGGGCGTCGTAGAGGATGTCGTCGTAGGGCATGGGGTCTCCTGGCTGGCGGCGTGCTACGCTGGGCCGGTTGCGTGTGACAGCCCGAGTTGAACGCGAATCGCCCGTTCGACGTCCCGCATCGCGAGGGGGCTCACGGTTCCGGCGCGGCGCAGGAGGCACTCCTTGCTGACCGTCGCGATCTGGTCCGCCATCGCCTTGCCCTGGCGACGGCCGCCAGTGACCCGGGCCTCGCTCGGGTAGAGCTTCGACACAGTCGATGTGACGGGGACCGAAACGTCACCAGCAATAGACTCGCCGCGCCTCGGCGCGCAACTCCGCGCGGAAGTCGGGATGGGCGATGGCCAGCAGCTCCTCGACCCGCTGCCGGAGCGTCTTCCCCCGCAGCGTCGCGATCCCGTGCTCGGTCACGACGTAGTCGACGAACCCGCGTGGCAGCGTGACGGGCGTCCCCGGCGGCAGCACCGGCACGATGCGCGAGCGCAGCCCTCCCGTCATCCGGTGCGCCGAGGGCAGGACGAAGATCGCCCGCCCGCCGGGCGAGTAGGCGGCCGCGATCGCGAACGCCGCCTGGCCGCCGACTCCCGACCAGAGCTGCGTGCCGATGCCCTCGGAGGCGACCTGGCCGGTCAGGTCGACGAGCAGGGCGTTGTTCACGGCGGTGAGGTTCCGCTCGCGCACCAGCATCGTCACGTCGTCGGTGGCGCCGAAGCTGTAGAGCGCGAAGCCGGGGTGGCCGTCGACGAAGGCGAGCTCCTCGGGCGTGAGGCCCATCATGAAGGAGCCCACCACGACGCCCGGGTGGAGGACCTTGTGCCGCCCGGTGACCACGCCGCTCTGCACGAGGCTCGGGACGCCCGCGGTGATCGCCTCGGACTGCACGCCGAGGTCGTGGCGGTGATCCAGGTAGAGGCCGAGGCCCGCGGAGACCGTGCCGATGCCGATCTGGAGCGTGTCGCGGTCGTGCACCAGCTCGTGCGCGACCAGCGTGCAGATCACCTCGGTGGCGGCGGTCTCCTCCTCCGTCCGCGGCGCCGTCGTCACCATGCCGGTCGGCTCCTCGGCCGGCACGAGGTGACGGAAGCGCTCGACCGGCGCCCAGCTGTCGCCGCCCGTGCGGACGAAGTCCTCGTGCACCTCGCCGATGACGGTGCGCGCGGCGCGGCAGTAGGCGGGCGAGAACCACGCGCCGGTGCCGAAGCTGCACCGCCCCTCGGCGTCGGGCGGCGACACCGGGACGAGGTAGACGTCGGGGGTCGGCGACACGCCGGGGGGGAGCGCGTCCGCGTGCCAGTGGCTGATGGGCAGATACCCGACGCGCCCGGCGTTCACCGCGACGCGGTCGGCGGCGGTCGCGTAGTTGGTGGTGAGCGCGAAGGCATCGGGGTCCCAGGGAAAGAGCGAGGCGAGGTGATCGACGCGCACGCCGCGGAGCTCGCCCGCTCGCGCCGCGAGCGCGCGGCAGAGCGTGTGCGGCGTGTTGCTGAACGACGCGACCGCGACGGTGTCGCCCGGGCGGACGGCGCGAAGCGCCTGGTCCGCGGTCGCGAGCCGCTCGCGCTGCCGGTCGCGCCACACGGGCGCCGCATCGCCCGGGCGTCGGTCGCTTGTCAAGGCGGAGCGGGCGGCGCATAGCTTCAAGCGCGATGCTCGAGACCGCGCTGCACTCGCATCTCGCCGGGCGCGGGGCCGTGCACAGCGAGGAACGTGGCGTCGTGCTGCCGCGCCGCTTCGGCGCCGACCCCGCGGCCGAGTATGCGGCGCTGCGCGAGGGTGCGGCGCTCGTCGACCTGGGCTTCCGCACCGTCGTGCGCGCGACGGGTGCGGACCGGGTGACGTTCCTCCACGGCATGCTCAGCAACGACATCGCGTCGCTCGGACCCGGGGCGGGCTGCCCCGCGCTGCTCCTCACCATCCAGGGGCGGGTCACGGCCGACCTGCGGGTGGCCGCGCTCGGGGATGCGCTCCTCCTCGACGTGGACGTGCGGGCGCGCGCGGCGCTCGTGGAGGCGCTCGAGAAGCTCATCATCGCCGACGACGTCGAGCTGGGAGAGCCGGGCGAGCCCCTCGCCCTGATCGGGGTCGAGGGACCCGGCGCCGCCCGGCTGCTGCCCGACGCCGCGAGCCTGGCCCCCTACGCGCATGCCGCCGTCACGCTCGCCGGCGTGGCGGTGCGCGCGCAGCGGGCCAGCGAGC
>JBKPBB010000414.1:0-13954 GCA_046744245.1 Thermodesulfobacteriota bacterium | reverse complement strand
GGGCGCGCCCGCGAAGGCGAGGAACTGCCGCAGGTCAGTCAGGTAGCCGCGGATGGTGTGCGGCGAGGCGTGCCGTTCGGCGCGGAGATGCGCGGCGTAGGCCGCGAGCACGTCCTGCGTCCTTGTCGGCATGCAAGCGCGATGGTATCAACCGACCCCGGGCGGAACAAGGCGAGGTTGTTTCTGATCCGCTGTGCCCGCTCACGGCGCTCGTTCTTCGCGACATCGGGCGGGACGATTTTGTGCCCCGCGTGGAAATCGCCCACTTCCGAATCGAGTCATGAGTGCGCGCCCGATTCCCATCCGCACAAGGATGATTCAACGGAGTGTCGCCGACGACCAGGCTTGCCCCCCTCGACGGCGAACCGCCGACGTGATCATGATTGGGCCCCAGATCTGAAACGACCGGTGTTCCGTAGCGAAGGACAGGGGGAGGGCCCCAATGCTGTGGCCGTCGCGAAGGGTCGTCGTGGCCGCGCTCGCGCTCGGGACGGCTCCGCTTTTGGCGCGGGCCATGGCGGAGGAGCGCCCCGACCCGTGGAAGAGCGTCGCTCGCTACGAGCTCGAGTATCGCGTGCGGTTGCGGGAGCTCAGTCCAGCCCCCGAAGGTGTCGCCCTCTGGGTGCCCTATCCGGCCGAGACGCGCGACCAGCGGGTCCTCGACGCCAGCATCGATTCGCCCTGGCCGGAGCGGCTCACGCGGGAGGAAAAGTACGGCAACCGGATGGTCTACGCCGAGGGCAAGGCCGACGCCGCGGTGCGAGACCTGGTCATGCGGTTCGTAGTCGAGCGTCGTCCCTCGACGGGGACGCCCGCGAACGCGACGGTGGCCGACGCCTACCTGCGCCCGGTGCTCTACCAGATGCCCGACAAGCTGATCCCGCTCTCGGGCGCCATTCGCGAGCTCGCCGAGCGGGAAGGCCGCGGGAGCGAGACCCGCGCTGCGAAGGTCCGGGCCTTCTACGAGTATGTCTACCGAACGATGAGCTACGACAAGAGCGGAACCGGATGGGGCCACGGAGATGCCGTCTGGGCCTGCGAGAACAAGCGGGGGAACTGCACCGATTTCCATTCGCTCTTCATCGGGATGCTGCGAAGCCAGGGAATCCCGGCGCGCTTCGTGATCGGCTTCCCGATCCCGGACGCCGATGAGGGTGCGATACCGGGGTATCACTGCTGGGCCGAATTCCACGACGAGAAGCGAGGCTGGCTCCCGGTCGACGCGAGCGAGGCGAAGAAGAAGGGGATGGCAGACGCCTACTTCGGCACGATCCCGAACGACCGTATCGAGTTCACGGCTGGTCGCGACATCGTGCTCTCGCCGCCGCAGCGAGGTGAGCCACTCAACTACTTCGTCTACCCGTACGCGGAGGTTCAGGGGCGACCAGTCGAGCCACCCCGTGTCGAGGTCCGCTTTCGGCGAAGGGCGTCGCACGAGTCGGCCAGCGCTGATGAGGGGGCGCGGTGACGGCGGGCAGGCCGGGCTTTGCGGTTGGTCTCGGACTCACGAACGACTGCAACCTCGCCTGCGCGCACTGCTACCGGGACACGGAGCGGGTCGACCGCCTCTCGCTCGCCGACGTCCGCCGGGTTTGCGACAGCCTCCCGATCCGCGCCGTGAACCTCGGGACCGGCGAGAACGGGCTGCACCCGGAGTTCAGGGCGATCCTCCACGAGCTGCACGCGCGCGGGCTCGTCGTCACCCTCACCTCCAACGGCTACAGCACGAGCGTGCTCGACGATGAAGAGCTTCGCTGGTTGCGCGACGTGGAGTTCTCGCTCGACTTCGCGACCGAGCCCGAGCAGGACGCCTGGCGCGGGGCCGGCAACTGGCGGCTCGTCCTCGGCGAGACGGAGCGGGCCCGGCGGCTCGGCGTCGCGGTGACCATCGTCGCCGTGATGATGCGCACGAACTACGACGGGCTCCCGGCGATCGCGCGCGTCGCCGCCGCCCATGGCGCAGCGTTCCGCGTGAACGTGTACCAGGCAGTGAAGACCGATGCGTTCTCGCTCACCTACGATCAGTTCTGGACCGGCTTCCGGCTGCTCCTCGAGGCGTGTCCGCTCGCTGTTTGCTCGGAGCCCCTCGTGCGCGCGGTGCTCGGCCTCGGTGCGCGCGCCGAGGGCTGCGGGTGCGCGACCGTTCGCGTCACGCCGCGGGGCGAGGTGCTGCCCTGCGTCTATTGGCCGAAGCGGTCGCTCACGCTCGCCGACCTCGAGCGGCTCGGCCCCACCGTCGTCCGCTCGGCTGCATTCGCCGAGCTCGACACGCTCCCCGAAGGCTGCCGGGGCTGCACCCTCGTCGACGTCTGCCACGGGGGCTGCGCGAGCCGAAGGCTCCTGCGCGGCGGGCTCGAGCTCCCCGACGAGTTCTGTCCCTTCGTGAACGGGAGGCCGCTGCCCGGCTTGCCCGTCCACCCGGGAAGTGCGCGCGGCTTCCCGAAGGCCGCAAGCGCGTGCACGAGCGTGTTCACCAACGCCGGCTGATCGTCCGCTGAAGCGAGGACCTCATGCAGCCCGCCGAGCCCGCCTCTTCCGCTGCCGAGCCTCTTCTCCTGCTCGCCGTCCTGCGGCTCACGCTCGGGACGCTCTTCGTTCGGGTGTTCTTCGAGAATTTCATGGCGGATCGCGCGGCCGTCGCGGCCCCTCTGCAGGCGGGGTGAGGCGCCGTTGCGGGTTTCGGTCATCATCCCGACCTTCAACGAGGCCGCCTCGATCGGGCGCGTGCTCGCCGACATCCCACGGGGAGAGGTCGCGGAGGTGCTGGTGGTGGACAGCGACTCGGCGGACGGCACGCCGGAGATCGCCGCGCGCTCACGCGCCCGCGTCGTGCGTGAGCCCCGACGCGGCTACGGGCGCGCCTGCCTGACCGGCCTCGCGCACGTCGCGGCTCCCGACGTCGTCGTCTTCCTCGACGGCGACTACAGCGACCGGCCGGCCGAGATGCCGCGGCTGCTGGCTCCGCTCCGTGCCGGCCAGGCGGATCTGGTGATCGGCTCCCGGCTCGCCGGGGCGCGGATGCCCGGAGCCATGCCCTGGCATGCGGTCGTGGGCAACCGGCTGACGGCCTGGCTGCTCGGGATCGTCTGCGGCGTGCGGCTCACCGACCTCGGCCCGTTCCGTGCCGCCCGCTTCGAGCTCCTGCGTGCGCTCGACCTCGGAGAGACGACGTACGCGTGGCCGGTCGAGATGATCGCCAAGGCGGCCCGGCGGGGGGCTCGCGTCACCGAGGTCCCCGTCAGCTACCACCCGCGTCTCGGCCGCTCGAAGATCAGCGGCACCGTGCGCGGCAGCATCGGGGCCGCGTGGGGCATCCTCGGCGGTGTCCTCAGACACGGTCTGCGTCCGCCATCCGCCACTCCCTGATGGCCGCCGACGTGCTCGACGATTGCGCACTCGTCATCATGGCGAAGGCGCCGCGCGCGGGCCACGTGAAGACCCGCCTCGCGCACGTGCTGGCGCCGGAGGCGATCGTCGCGCTCTACCGTTGCCTCATCGAGGACACGCTCGCGCTCGCGCGTGCCGTCGGCGCGCCGCGAATCGCGGTCGTGTGCCCCTCCGGCCACCAGGACGAGCTGGCACGCTGGCTCGGCATCGAGGTGATCGCGCAGGAGGGCGATGGTCTCGCGGCCGGTCTCGAGTCCGCCTTCCGCGTCCTCGTCGGTGCGGGGTGCCGGCGTGTCATCGCGTTGGATGGCGACAGCCCCCATCTCCCCGCGGAGACCTTGTCCCGCGCCTTTGCGCTCCTCGAACGCCACGATCTCGTGGTCGGACCGACGTCCGACGGGGGTTACTCCTTCGTCGGCGCGACGCGTCCGCATCGAGGGCTCTTCGCCGGCGGCGGGATCGGGACGGGAAGCGCGCTCCGCGCGCTTCTCGGCCGCGCCCACGCGCTCGAGCTGTGCGTCGCGCTCACCGAGGAGTGGTACGACGTGGACGACGGGGACGACCTCGCGCGGTTGGCGGCCGAGCTGCGGGGGGCGCCTTCCCGTGCGCCGCGGACGGCCGCATGGCTCGCGGCGCGCCGCGAGGTGCGGTGAGACCTGGCGCGCCGGCCGGAGCGCAGCGCGCAGTGCACGGTCTTCTCGCGTGCGGCGGCGTGATCGCGGTCGCCATGCTCGCGCTCGCCTTCGTCGAAGTGCGGCAGCGACCGGTCCTCTTCGTCACCTGGGCGATCGTCGCCGGCGGCGGTTACCTTCTCGCGCTCGGACTCCTCGGGCGCGTCCGCGGAGCGGGGGGGCGCGGCCTCGCGCTCTGCCTCGTCCTCGGCGCCCTCTGGCGCGTGCCGCTGCTCGTCCAGGCGCCGCGCCTCTCCTCCGACGTCTACCGCTACGTCTGGGATGGGCGGCTCCAGCGCCTCGGCGAAGATCCGTACCGGCTCGTCCCCGACGATCCGGCCGCGGCGGCTCTGCACACGCCCGTCACGCGCCAGCTCAACAACGGTTGGGTTCCGACCCCCTACCCCCCGGGCGCGGAGCTCTTCTTCCGCGTCGTGACCGCGGTCGAGGAGTCCGCGGGCGCGATGAAGGGGGCGTTCGCAGTTTGCGATGCGCTCGTGGTCCTCGTCGTCCTGCGCCTCCTCGCCGCCTCGGGACGGAGCGCGTGGTGGAGCCTCGCGTACGCGTGGAACCCGCTCGTCGCCATCGAAGGCGCGGGCAACGGCCACGTCGATCTCCTCGGCACGCTCGCCATCGTCGCCGCGGCGTGGGCACTGGCGCGCCGGTGGCGTACGGCCGCAGCACTCGCCTTTGCGCTCGCCGTGGGGATCAAATTCGTCCCGATTGTTCTCGCGCCGCTCCTCTGGCGCCGGCTCCGCGTCAGGGACGTCCTGGCGGGCACCGCGCTGCTCCTCGCGCTCTACCTCCCTTTCGTGCACCAGGGTCGCATCCCCGTAGGCTCGCTCGGCGCGTACCTCGCCGAGTGGCGCTTCAACGGCCCCCTCTTCGCGGCATTCCGGCCGCTTGCCTCGCCGACCACGCTCGCCGCTCTCGCCGTGCTCACGGGGCTCCTCGTCGCGATCTGGGCCCGCGCCCGACTGAGCGTCGACTCGGCCGCCGCGTGGGCGTGGCCCATCGCCGCGGCCCTCGCGCTCGCACCCTCGGTCTATCCTTGGTACCTGCTCTGGCTCACGCCATTTCTGTTCACGCCGGCCACCCGGCCGCTCGCGGTCTGGACGGTCACCATCCTCCCGACGTACCTCGTGCTCTACCTCGAGCGCGTCCACGGAACCTGGGAGCTGCCGTGGTGGCTCGTCGCGGCAGAGTATGGTGCCGTGCCCGCGGCCGCGGTGGTGGGCCTGCGCTTCGCGAGGGTGCCAGACCGAACGCTCGAGTTCGGGGTGGCGTCCCGCTCCGGAGGGAGAACATCCGCTGCACGTCGCCGTGTTTGGTCACGTTGGCGAGGTGGTCGCGGCGGATGAGCGCGCAGCCCGAGTGGACGGGCTCTCCGAAGTAGGCCGTGGGTGGCCGGGGGTTTGCCGGGGTGCTAATAGCACGGTGAGGATGCGCCACGGCACCACGCTCGGTCTCGTGCTGTCCGCGCTCCTCGTCGCGGGCTGCCGCGCCGCCGCCAACACGCCGCGCGGCACGGCCGAGCGCTTCCTCGACGCGCACTACGTGCGCATCGATCTCCCGGCCGCGCTCGAGTTCACGAGCGGCGTCGCCCGCCAGAAGGTGGAGAACGAGCTCCGGCTCGTCCAGGGCCAGGCCATCGACGAGACGACGCGCAAGCCGAGCGTGCACTACCGGCTCCTCGAGGAGCACCCCGACGGCGCCGCGGCCGTCCGCTACCTCTACCGCGGCAGCATCGCGATCGAGGACGCGGACCGCCTCGAGCGCCGCTGGCTGGTCACGGTGCGCTTCGCCGAGGGGAGCTGGCGCGTCACCAACTACGAGGAGCTCGAGGGGTGAGGCGGCTCCGCCGGGCGGCGCTCGTGGCGGCGGGCGCGGCCCTGATCCTGGTGGCGGCGCTCGCGGCGCTCGCCTACTTCGCCTCGAGACACTCCGATCGGCTGCTCGCCGAGGTGGGGAAGGGGCTCGGACGCGACCTCCGCGCCGAGCGCGTCGGCTTCACGATCCGCGGCGGCGCGGGGGTCACGCTGGCAGGCGTCTCCATCGCGGAGGAGCCTGGGCTCGACACCAAGGAGCCTTTCCTCACGGCGCGCGAGATCGAGCTCAGGCTCCGGCTGCTGCCGCTCGTCCGCCGCCGGCTGGTCGTCGATCGCGTCCTCGTCGAGGAGCCGGTGGTGAATCTGGTGCGCACGGAGTCCGGCGCCATGAACGTCGACTCGCTCGGGAAGAGGGCCGCCCCCTCGCGGCCGCACGCGGCCGCGGGCGCCGCGGCGGCAGCCGCGCCCGCCTTCCAGCTCGCGTCGCTCCGGCTCCGCCACGGGACCCTGCGCTACCGTGACCTCTCGACCGGCCGGACGGTGGAGCTGGCCCAGGTGGCCGTGGACGCGCGGCAGCCGCAGTTCGACGCGCCCGTGCCGCTGTCGGTTCGAGCCCGTCTCGCTACCGCGGACCTCCGCCTCGAGGACATCGTGAGCGAGGGCGTGCTCGAGCTGGCGGGCGGGCGGCCCGCTTACCAGGGCTCGCTGCAAGCCGGCCCGGGCGCCTTCGGCTCGATCGCCGTGAAGCGGATCACCGCGAAGCTGCACGCGAGCCCGCCCGTCCTCGACCTCGAGTCGGCGACGCTCGAGACGCTCGGCGGCACCGTCGAGGGCACGGCGCATCTCACCAGCGAGGGGAAGGGCGCCGGGCTGACCGCCCAGCTCGACGCGCGCGGCCTCGAGCTGGCGGAGCTGCCGGCGCCGAAGGGTCGGCCGCGGCCCTCGGGGACGCTCGAGCTGCACGGCACGCTCGCCGGCCCGCCGCCCGAGGCGCCCACGTTCACGAGCGGGGCGAGCGGCCAGGGACGGTTCGCGGTCGCCGACGGGCGCATCGAAGGCGCCGGCTTCGGGCGCCCGCTGCTCGACGCGCTGCAAGCGTTCCTGAAGCCGGGCGTGGCGGACCGCCTGCGCGAGCGCTACCCCGACCTCTTCGCGACCGACGACCTCCGCTTCACGCGCCTCTCGGGCTCGGGCCGCCTGGCCGGCGGCCGCATCCGCTCCGACGACCTCGTGCTCGCCGCGCCGAGCTACGAAGCGCGTGGCGAAGGGAGCCTCGGTCTCGACGGCGACCTGGATGCGACGCTCCGGCTGATCGCCTCCCCGGCGCTCACCGACGACGTCCTCGGCCAGTCGAAGGCGCGGCCCGTGCTGGTGGACGCCAGCGGCCGGCTCACCATCCCGCTCCGCGCGCGCGGGCCGGTCGGCCGGCCCCACGTGAGCCCCGACCCGGAGTTCGCGGCTACCGTGGCGCGCGCGCTCCTCGGCGGGAGCGGCGTCGGCGAGGCGGCGGGCGGCCTCCTCGAGCGCCTCCTCGGCGGCAAGCGCAAGCGGGATCGTTGACGCGATGGGATTTCTCCGCCTACTCGTCGGGACGCTCATGCTGCGGCCGTACGTGTTCGTCTTCCTCGCCGCGTACCTCTTCGCGGCGGTCACCAGGATGGGCTGGGCGAAGACGGCGGCGTTCTCGGCGGTCGCGTGGGCGATCGCCTACGCGGCCGAATTCAGCTCGACGCGCACCGGCGTTCCCTTCGGCCTCTACGTCTACGTCGACGCGACGCGTGGCCGCGAGCTCTGGCTCTCGAACGTGCCGTTCTTCGACTCGCTGTCCTTCACCTTCCTCTGCTACCTCGGCTACGCGCTCGCCATCTTCCTCTACGCGCCGCTCGTGTGCGGGCGGGGCGACTTCCAGGTGGCCGACACGCGCGCCATCCGCACCTCGTGGCGCGTGCTCGTGACCGGCGCCTTCCTCACCACGCTCATGGACCTGGTCATCGATCCCCTCACGGTGCGGGGCGAGCGCTGGTTCCTCGGCCGCATCTACTACTACCCCGCGGGCGGCATCCACTTCGGCGTGCCGCTCAGCAACTACGCCGGCTGGTTCCTGGTGGCGGCGGCGAGCATCGCGGCCTTCCAGGCGCTCGAGCGACGCACGAGCTGGCCCACGGCGGGCGTGCGGCACGTGCCCTGGGGCGGGCTCCTCGAGCCGCTCCTCTACCTGGGGATCGTCGTCTTCAACCTGGTGATCACGCTCTGGATCGGCGAGCCGCTCCTGGCGCTCGTCGGCTGCCTCCTCTATCTTCCCGTGGTCGTGCTCTTCGTGAGCCATCCGCTCAACCCGATGCGCCGCGCGGGCAGCGCCGAGCTGGCCCGGCATCGCGAGGACTTCCCGGCCTCGCCGATCGTCCTCTCACCCGGAGTCCAATGGAGGCCGTCATGACGAAGCGCCTGTCGCTGCTCGCCGCCCTCGTGCTGATCTGCGGCGCGCGCACGCCCGCCGCCGCGCTCAGCGGGCGTGAGGTCATGGACACCGCGCAGCAGAAGAACGGGTTCTCGACCTGGCGCGACCGCGTGCTCGAGACGACCATGGAGAGCTACGCGACCACGCTCCAGCGCACGCGCGAGGCGACCGTGAGCGAGCAGACCGACCCGCGCGGCGAGCACCGCACCTTCATGGAGTTCACCGGGCCGGCGGACGTGACCGGGACGCTCTTCCTCCACCTCTCGCCGCGCGGCGAGAAGGACCAGCAGTGGGTGTGGACTCCGTCCGCCCGCAAGGCGCGCCGCCTCGCCGACGCGGCGCGCGACGAGAACTTCATGGGCACGGATCTGAGCTACCGGGACCTGGAGCTCATCGTGCGCATCCAGCAGTGGAACGACAGCGAGGCGACGGCGACGCTCGAGCCCGAGGCGCAGATCGACGGGAAGCCCTGCCACGTCGTCGGGCTCGAGCCGAAGAACAAGGAGTTCCCGTACGCGCGCTACCGCCTGTGGTTCGGGACCACGGACTTCCTGCTCTGGAAGGTCGAGGTGTGGGACCTCGAGGGGCGGCTCTTCAAGAGCGTGACGATGGACCGCTACGAGCGCATCCAGGACTACGCCACCGCCCGGGAGTTCAACGTCGCCAACGTGCCGTACGGCACGCACACGCTCTTCAAGGTGCGCAACGTACGCTACAACACGGGCGTGCCGGACGACACCTTCGCCGTGGCGAACGTGCAGAAGGGGCACTGAGAGCCGAAGCGTCCCGTTGCGCCCTGGCGCTGCGATCCGGCGGCTTCATGGCGCATCCGCTAGCGGTTCAGGCTGAAGCGTTCGTCGGCCACGCGATAGAGGCGACGCCAGACGGTGCGGTTCAGGAGGACGAGCGCGAACGACATCGTGAGCACGCCGGCTGCCAGCAACGAGAAGTTCGCCGCCTCCGATGCCTGCGTGATGAGCGATCCAAGACCGGGCGCGACGAGGGTCCGCCCACCATACCGCACGTACTCCGCGACGATGCTCGCGTTCCAGGCCCCGCCAGCCGCCGTGATGAGTCCGGTCACGAGATGGGGGAAGACCGCCGGGAGATAGAGCGTTCGCCACCGCGTCCAGCCGCCGAGACCATAGGTGTCCGCGGCCTCGCGCAAGTCCTGCGGGAGGGCGCTCGCCCCGGCGAGCACGTTGAAGAGAATGTACCACTGCGCGCCGAGCAGCATGAGCGCGGTGCAGCCCCACGAAAACGGCACCCGAGCGGCGAGGAGTCCGATCGTGACGAGCGGGTACAGCATCGGAGCGGGAAAGGCCGCGGCGACCTGGACCGGCTGCTGCAGCAGACGGGAGCGGCGCGGCGAGATGCCGATCCACACGCCCGCCGGGACGGTCCACAGGGCGCCGACGACGAGCGCGCCCGTCGTGCGGAGAAACGTGAGTCCGAGGGCGCCAGCGAGCGTGAGCCACTCGTGCCCGCCGAGCTCCGTCACGAGGCGCACCAGATGCGCGGCTCCCCAGGCGGCGAAGAGCAGTGCGCCACCGGCGACCGCCCATCCGCCGCCGCGCGCGAGACGCCGCCGCATACCCTCGCCGTCCGCCGTTCCCCCAAGGGCGGGATGCCGGCTCACCCGCCCGGAGAGCCGCGCCGTGTGGCGACCGAACCAGTCGAGGATGCGCGAGCGCCGGAGCAGATCGAGCACGAGCGAGCGCGGCACGTCCGTGGCGGCCGTTTCCTCCACCTTGAACTTCTGCGCCCACGCCAGCGCGGGGCGCCAGACGACTTGGTCCACGGCGACGATCATGACGATCATCGCGGCGACCGCGTAGGCCATCGCGCGGCGGTCGCCGTGGTCGATGGCGACCGCCATGTACGAGCCGACCCCGGGGAGGCGAAAGTCGCGGTCGCCCAGGGTGAAGGCTTCGGTCACGGTCAAGAAGAACCACCCGCCCGCCATCGACATCATCGAGTTCCAGAGAAGCCCCATGGTCGAAGAGGGGAGTTCCAGCGTGCGGAAGGTCTTCCACCAGCCAAAGCCGTTGATCCGGGCGACGTCGCGAAAATCGGTCGGGATGCCTCGCAGGGAGCCGTAGAAGGAGAAGATCATGTTCCAGACTTGCCCCGTGAAGATCATCACGACGGAGGCGAGCTCGAGCCCCAGGTTCGAGTGCGGAAAGAGCGCGACCAAGCCGAGCACGAGCCCCGGGAGGAAGCCGAGGACGGGGATGCCCTGGAGGATGTCGATGAGGGGGATCATCACGCGCTCGGCGCGCCGGCTGTGCGCGGCGACGGTGCCGTACACGAGGGTCACGACGCGGGAGATGAGGTAGGCGGCTACGCCGCGCGCGAAGGAAAGCGCGGTGTACCCCGGGAGCGCCCAGGGGGAAAGATCAATCTCGACGGTCGGGCGAAGGGGCGCGTTCCACCGCCGCGCCAGCGCCGCCACCCCGCCGATGAGCGCGGCAAGGCCGATCAGGAGGAGCGCGTCGATCCACGCACTGTACGTGGGAGTCGGCGGGGCTGTCCCAGGATTTGCGGGATGCCGTCCGGTGGTGAGCGTTGGAGCCATGCGCTCCCGGTCTCGGCGGCTCGCTGGTCACGGCCGGGCGCCCTCGGTCGCCGTGCTTTCGACATCGAGATACACTTCCCGGGCATCGGGATCGTAGCCGAGCAGTTCCCCGTAGCGCCCCCATGAGATGATCGTCTCGAAGAGACTCTCCGTGGGCTCGCCGGGAAGGTGCATCGCCAACTCTTCCTCGATGATTTCCGCCGGCAGCCGCATCCCCGGCGCCCGCCGCAACATGTCGGCCAGATAGGCGAAGGTTGGGATCGCACGCAGTTGGCGATGGAAGAGGCGCTTGCGCTCGTTGGGGTCCGCCGCCACGAAGGTCCGCCCGAGCGGGGTGAGCAGCACTTCCTGCCTCGGCGTCTCCGCGAGATCGAGCGCCTCTGCCGCCTTTACTGCCAGGATCGCGAGCCCGAACTCCAACCGCAAACGTGATGCGAGCGCGAAGAGGTTGGTCCGGTCGCCTTGGTCGTGGACGACCTCCAGCAAGCCGACGATCTCCCCGACCTGCGCGTACGGCAGCGGTTCGAGATGGGGGCGAGGCGGTCGTTCCACTTTCACCGCTGGCGCGTCGGGGAGATGGATCGCGATGATCGCCGCGTGAATCCGGTCCACGAGGGCGATGAACGCCGGGTCGCGGTATTCGCGCGGGTGTGGGAGCGGGTTGGTGAGCAGTTCGCGGATCGTTCCCGGGTTCGTCCCCATGATGACGATCCGGTCGCCCAGGAAGACCGCCTCCTCGATGAGATGCGTGATGAGGAGCATCCCCTGGAGCCCGAGGTCGCCGCGCGTCCACAGCCCGTAGACCTCCGAGCGCAAGGATTCCGCCGTCAGCACGTCGAGCGCCGAGAACGGCTCGTCCATGCAGAGCAACTCGGGTCCGCCCACGAGCGCGCGGGCGATGCCGACGCGCTGCTTCATGCCCCCGGACAGCTCCTTCGGGTACGCTTCCTCGAACCCTTCGAGCCCCACGAGATCGATGACGCGGCGGAGGCGCTCTGCGGCTTCGGCTCCGCGGATCGCGGTTCGGTGGAGGCCGACGCCGATGTTCTCCGTCACCGTGAGCCAGGGGTAGAGGGCGAAGCTCTGGAAGACGATGGCGGCTCCGCGATGCACGGCGTGGAGGGGTGTGCCATGGCAGAGGACTTCGCCGCTGGTTGGGGCGATGAGGCCCGTCATGATGCGCAGCAGCGTCGATTTGCCGCACCCGGACGGACCGAGCACGACCGTGACCTCGCCCGCCTCGATCGCGAGGCTCACGTCGTGCAGCACCACGAGGTCGTGCCCGTCGCGCTCGAAGCGATGGGTCACTCCCCTGACCTCCACGAGCGCGCCGCTGCTCGCCGTCGCGCCGACCGCCGGATTGTACGCCATCGCGTCCTACGGGTCGCGGTGAAAACGCTCTTGTATCCCGCGAGCCCATTTGGGTCCATGAGCGAGAAGGCCCGTGCGGACTGGTCGCTCTGGCCAGGTGCGCAGTTCGGTTCGGTGGCGCGTGTTGGCGGCGCGGTGATGATCGCGCAGGCGTCGGCGCGGCGGCGAACGGGCGGACACGACCGAGCCGCGAACCAGAACCGGCCGGCGCGCGTCGGGAATCAGTCCCCGTCGGAGGTTACGAGGGAGACGCGCTCGCGCACCGGGGATAGCGCTGGCAATGGATCCGTCCGTTCGCCCCTTGGCAGCAGGCGCGTTTTACCGCGCGCGCCTGCCGGCGGCGACCGGCCGGGCAGGCCTTGAAGTCGGCCCGCACGAGCACCTTGCCGGCGGGGCACCGCAGTGGCGGGGAAACGTCCGTGAGGATCGGACCCATCCAGAGGAGGACAAGCATCGCTGCGAACGGCCACCGTCGTGCTCGGAGGAGTACTCTCACACTGATCCCTCGCTGTTGCATGGCCGGCGGACCGGCGACATCGAAGATCGGTTCAGATGGGTGAGAAGCAACGACTGTGCCGCGGCGGTGCGGTCGGGTTGCAACGTCGGGCCGGCGCGCGGTTCCCAGCGTGGGACCGCATCACCCGCGCCGGCCGCCGCCCAGCAGTTGCAGCGTGTGGAACCCGCTCCGTGAGAAAGGTACCACGGCGGTTGGCAGCGGCCTGTATCCGTTACAGGGCCCTGTACGGTTTACAGGCTCGGTGGACCCCTACCAAACTCATCCCGTCGTCGGGAGGGGAGTCGCCCGGGCGGGCCAGCAGGTGCAGTGGCGATCGGGTCAGTGCCCCGGCACGCCCGTCGGCCCCGGCTTGAAGCGGAACACCTGGTAGGGCGCGTTGGCCCGCATGTGGGCCGTGGTGCGGAACATGACGTGCTGGAGCGAGCTGCAGGTCACGTAGAGCCAGCCATCGGGGCCGAAGCTGAAGCCGTCGGGCCAGCGGAGCCGCGGGTCCTTCAAGAGCGTCGTCAGCTTCCGGTCCTGACCGAGCGTCAGGACCGCGGAGTGCTCGGGGTCGCTCACGTAGACCGTGTCCGCGGCGTCGATCGAGAGGCCGTCGCTGATCGTCTTCGGCCCGAAGGTCTCGACGCGTGCGCCGAGCGCCTCGGACGCGAGCGACTCGTCGTCCAGGTCGCGCGTGGCGATGCGGTAGAGGCGGTCGCCGCTGAAGGGGCCGTAGTAGAGCCACTCGCCGCGGTCGTCGAGCGTGATCGAGTCGACGCCGATCCTGACCGTGTAGACGCCGAGGACCTTGATCGTGCGCTCGGGCGTGTGGATGACGTAGTTGCCCGCCTGCACGGAGGGGTGCCCGTCGAGCACGCGCCGGCTGGTGCGCTTGGCGACGTCGTAGACGATGAGCGCCGGCTTCTGGCGGATGGGGCTCGTCTCGGCGATGTAGATCTTCTCGCCGCGCGGGTCGACCTGGAAGTCGTTCACCATGGAGAGGAAGCCGGCCACGCTGGAGGGGAAGTCGTACTGGTGGACGAGCGTGTTGGTGGCGAGATCGAAGGCGACGAGCCGCGGTTGCCCGCGCCCGTAGCGGGCGAAGTCGAGGGTCCAGAGCCGCCCCTGGCGATCGATGCGGACGGCGAGCGGCGAGTCGAA
>JBKPBB010000433.1:0-3880 GCA_046744245.1 Thermodesulfobacteriota bacterium | reverse complement strand
ACGATCGGCAGCGTGAACTGCCCGTTCGCCATGTAGCGCAGCTTGGCGGCGTTGTTGATGAGCTGGTCGATGGCGGTCAGCGAGAAGTTCCAGGTCATGAACTCGACGATCGGCCGGAGGCCGACCATGGCGGCCCCGATGCCCACCCCGGCGAAGCCGGTCTCGGCGATCGGCGTGTCGATCACGCGCGCTTCGCCGAAGCGCGCGAGCATGCCCTCGGAGACCTTGTAGGCGCCATTGTAGTGGCCCACCTCCTCGCCCATCAAGAAGATGGACGGGTCGCGCTCCATCTCCTCGACCATCGCCTCGCGCAGCGCCTCGCGGAAGCTGATGATGCGCGGCTCAGGCATAGACGTAGTCCTCGACCGATTCGGGCGCGGGCACCGGCGACTCCTCGGCGAAGCGGACGGCGTCCTGCACCTGCGCCTTGGCCTCGTCGTCGACCGCCCGGAGCTGCTCCTCGGTCGCGATGCCGAGGGTGCGGATGCGCTCGGCGAGGATGCCGATCGGGTCCCGCTCCATCCACTTCTGCACCTCCTCCTTGGTGCGGTACGTGGCCGGGTCGGCGACCGAGTGGCCGCGGAAGCGGTACGTCTTCGCCTCGAGGAAGAAGGGCAGGTTGTCTTTTCTGGCTCTACTGATGGCGTGGCGCGTCGCCTCGCGCATCTCGAGCACGTCGTCGCCGTTCACGATCTCGGCCTCCATCGGGTAGCCGCGCGCGCGCACGGCCACGTCCTCGACCGAGAGCGTCCGGTAGAGCGGCGTCCCCATGGCGTACTGGTTGTTCTCGCAGATGAAGACGACGGGGAGCTTCCAGAGCCCGGCGAGCGCGAGGCCCTCGTGGAAGGCGCCCATGTTCGCCGTGCCGTCGCCGAAGAAGCAGAGGGTCACGTCCTGCTCGCCGCGGTACTTGCTCCCGAACGCGACGCCGGCCGCGATCGGCACGTGCCCGCCGACGATCGCCCAGCCCCCGAAGAAACGCTTGGCGGCGTCGAAGAGGTGCATCGAGCCGCCGCGCCCGCCGCTGCACCCGGTCGCGCGCCCGAAGAGCTCGGCCATCGCGCCACGCGCGTCATCGGTGCGCGCGAGGTAGTGCGCGTGCTCGCGGTAGGTGGCGACGATGTAGTCGGTCGGCTCGGCGGCCGAGATGGCGCCCACCGCGACTGCCTCCTGCCCGATGTAGAGGTGGAGGAAGCCGCTCACCTTCCCCTGCGAGTAGGCCTTCGCCGCGGCCTCCTCGAAGCGGCGGGAGAGACACATCTGGCGGTAGAGGTCGAGGAGCAGCGTCGCGTCCATGGATGTGTCCCGATTATAGGCGTTCTCGGCGCCAGGAAAAGCGCCGCAGGCGTCAGTCCGCAGCGAGCACCGGACCCAGGGCGAGCTGCGGATCGGCCTCGCCGCGCGCGGCGGCCCGCACCGGCGCGAAGGAGCGGCGGTGGACGGGCGACGGCCCGAGCGTGCGGATGGCGGCGAAGTGCGCGCGCGTCGAGTAGCCCATGTGGCGCGCGAAGCCGTAGCCCGGGTAGCGCCCGTCGAGCGCGCGCATGAGCGCATCGCGGTACACCTTGGCGACGATCGAGGCGGCGGCGATCGAGCACACGAACGAGTCGCCCTTGGGATAGGCGCTCTGCGGCATCGGGAGATCGGGGATCTCACGCCCGTCGACGAGCACGAAGCCGGGCACGAGCGGCAGCGCCTCGACCGCCCGCCGGCAGGCGGCGAGCCCGGCGCGATAGATGTTGAGGCGGTCGATCTCGTCGGGCTCGACCACCCCGAGGCCGACGGCGACGGCGCGGCGGCGGATCTCGACGTCCAGCCGCTCGCGCAGGGCGGCGGTCAGGACCTTCGAGTCCGCGACGCCGTCGAGGCGCGTGCCGGGCGGGAAGACGACCGCAGCCGCGACCACGGGACCGGCGAGCGGTCCCATGCCGACCTCGTCCACACCGGCGACGTGCCGGATGCCGACCCGCCAGAGGAGCGTCTCCAGGTGCGGCGCGGCGGTCGCCGGCCCGCGCCGGCGCTTTCTCGGACGGCGCCCCCCGACTCCCATCCCCGGGTGCTCCGCTAGCAAAGAGCGGGACGGGCTGTCAAAGCGGCCCGAGACCGACGAGCGCCGCCAGCGCGGCGAGCGCCCCCCGCCGGTCCCACCCCTCGGCGCCGTTGTACCACGCGAGCCCGATCGCCTGCGCGCGCGCGCTCGCCGCCGCGACGCGGAACCAGAAGCGATGCCGGGGGCCGTAGAAGAGCCGCGCGCCCAGGTGCAGGCGGCGGAGCTTCCGCCCGAGCGGGCCGCGCTCGACCGCGCGCGCGTAGTCGCCGAAGCTCCAGTCCCCCCGCGCGCGCGCCGCGACGATCGCGTCGGCGGCGAGCATGCCGTATTCCAGCGCGAAGGAGATGCCCTCGCCCATGAGCGCGTCGCACCCGGCGGCATCCCCGACCAGGAGCGCGCGCGGCGCCGCGACCCGCGCGCGGGGCGCGTAGGTGCGGATGGGGAACGCCTTCCACGCTCGCGGCCGCGCGCCGATGCGTGCCAGCTGAGCGGCGAGCTCGGCCTGGAGACGTGCGCCGTCGACCGGCGGGAGCGCGTAGACGCCGACGTTGGCGTGCGGCACGCCGTCGATCACGCAGGGGAACGTCCAGCGATAGCCGCGGAGCCCCGTCGCGCACGAGGTGAAGTCGAACTCGTAGCGGCGCGCGGCGTGGCCGTCCCAGCGCGTATCGGCGACGGGCACGTCGCACATGACGGCGCGTGCCACCGCGCCCGCGCCGTCGCCCACGAGCGCGCGGCGCACGACGCTCCCGCTCCCGTCGGCACCGACGACGACCGGCGCCCAGTAGGCGCGGCGATCCGTCTCGACGCGCACGCCCGCACCGTCGCGGGCGAGATCGACGACGCGTTCGCCCTCGCGCAGCTCGACGCCGCGCTCGCGCGCCGCCCAGGCGAGCGCCGCGTCGAGCTCGCGCCGCCGGACCACGCGGCAGAGGTCCGAGCCGCCGACCGCGAGGGTGCGGCCCGGGACGGCGACGCCCGCGGCATCGACCCGCGCGTGGGGAACCGCGAGCGGGACCCCCAGCTCCTCGAGCAGGCGCAGCGCCTTGGGGATGACGCCCCCGGCGCACGTCTTGTCCCGGGGGTGACGGGCCTTGTCGAGGAGGAGCATGCCCGCGGCGAGCTCCGGCGCCAAGGCAGCGAGCCGGAGCGCCGTGGCGGCTCCGGCGGGTCCTGAGCCGACGATGACGGCCTCGCGCCGCTCCACGAACGCGCTCTTAGCGCCCCGAGACGGCCCCCGCCACTGCCCGCGGCCCTGTCCCCTAACCGCGCCCGTGGCGGCGGGGGGGACCCAGCAGCCTCACCTGCCTTCCCTGCCCCGGCCCGGACGGCCGCGGCCTGATGCCCCCGGCAACGCCGTGTTTCAGACTCTTCGATGCCGCCCCGTCACCGGGCGCGCCACCGCCCACCACGGCGGAAGCGCTCGGACCGTCAGCCAGGAGCAACCACGGACAGTACGTGCGGTGCATGAAGTTCAGCACCCGCGACATGCAGGCACGCGGCGTCCTGACGCGCGAGTAGCGGGGAGCGATTTCCTCGGCGCCGGCTGCCACCTGCGGTCTGTGACGAGAGACGGCCTACACGGAACGCCAGACCCTCGTCGATCCGGTCGCGGTCGGGCAGGATTCGGTGTGCGGCGTCAACATAGAATGCCGAAGCTCTCCATCGTTGACATCCACGACCGCTGTCTGCGAGAAAAGCGGGTGGCGTGACCACGCCGGCTGCCGAGACGTCCTCCTTCCTCTCGCACATGCTCCGGCGCGTCGGCAACCCGCTCAACTGGAGTCCGGCGGACAAGTGCCTGCTCGTCGCCGTCGCGGTGCTCCCGTT
>JBKPBB010000237.1:0-2497 GCA_046744245.1 Thermodesulfobacteriota bacterium | reverse complement strand
GGCGCGGCGCGCGCGCTGCTCGACGATCCGGCGCGGCACGCGGCCATGATCGAGGACCTGCGCGACGTGCGCCGGCGCCTCGGGCGCGGCGGTGCGGCCGGCCGGGCCGCCGCGATCGCGTTCGAGATGCTGGAGGGCGGCCGGGGATGAAGCAGTACGGGCGCCTGCTCTCCTACCTGCGACCGTATGTCTGGCCGCGCTTCGTGGTGGCCGTCGTCTGCATGCTCTCGCACAGCGGCGTCGAGACCAGCGTGCCGTTCATCGCCAAGTACACCTTCGACCAGGTGTTCAACCAGCAGCACCCCGAGGCGCTGCCGCTCGTGGTCGTCCTCGTGCTCGGCGCGGCGTTCCTGCGCGGCGGGCTCGACTTCGTCGGCGGCTACCTGACCGACTGGGTCGGGCAGCGCGTGGTGACCGACCTGCGCAACGAGCTCACGGCGCACGTGCAGCGCCTCGACCTGGCCTTCTTCAACCGCCGGCGCGCGGGGCAGATCGTGTCGCGCGTGACCGCCGACGTGGGGCTGGTACGCGGCGCGGTCACCGACGCCGTCACCTCGATCTTCCAGGACATCCCGAGCCTCGTCGGGCTCACCGCCGCCGCCTTCTACCTCGACTGGGTGCTGGCCCTGCTCGCCATCTGCCTCTTCCCGGTAGCGGCGCTCCCGATCCGCTACCTCTCCCTGCAGCTCCGCCAGACCACCCGCCGCATGCAGGACGGCATCGGGCGGCTGAACGCGCTGCTGCACGAGAACGTGCAGGGGAACCGCGTCGTCAAGGCCTTCGGCCAGGAGGGGTACGAGCAGCGGCGCTTCCGCGAGCACAACGACAAGCTCTTCCGCATCTACATGCGGACGAGCGTGCTGCGCGCGCTGCCGGTCACCGAGATGCTGGCCGGCATCGCGGTGGCCGGCATCATCTGGTACGGGGGCACGAGCGTGATCGCCAAGACGCGCACGCAGGGCGCCTTCATGGCCTTCATCATCGCGCTCTTCCTGCTCTACGAGCCATTCAAGAAGCTGGTGCGCACCAACAACACCATCCAGCAGGGCCTGGCCGGGGCCGACCGCGTGTTCGAGCTGCTCGACACGGCGTCGCAGGTGGTCGACCGCCCCGGCGCGAGGGAGCTGCGCGGCGTGCACGAGGCGATCGAGTTCCACGACGCGAGCTTCGCCTACGATCCCGGCGAGCCCGTGCTGCACGACATCAACCTGCGCATCCCGGTGGGGCAGGTGGTGGCGCTGGTCGGGATGAGCGGGGGCGGGAAGAGCACGCTCGCGGACCTGATCCCGCGCTTCTACGACGTCACCGCGGGCCGCATCACCATCGACGGCACCGACATCCGCGACCTGACGCTCGAGAGCCTGCGCGCGCACATCGCGGTCGTGACCCAGTTCACCTTCCTCTTCAACGACAGCATCCGCATCAACATCGCCTACGGCGATCCGAACCGCACCATGGACGAGATCGTCGCCGCGGCGCGCGCCGCCAACGCGCACGACTTCATCGTCGAGATGCCGCGCGGCTACGAGACCACGATCGGCGACCTCGGCGTGCGCCTCTCGGGCGGCCAGCGGCAGCGGCTGGCGATTGCGCGCGCGCTGCTCAAGAACGCGCCCATCCTGATCCTCGACGAGGCGACCTCGGCGCTCGACACGGAGTCCGAGGGCCTGGTGCAGGAGGCGCTCGAGCGCCTGATGGCGAACCGCACGACGCTGGTGGTCGCACACCGGCTCTCCACCGTGCGGCGCGCCGACCGCATCGTCGTCCTGGTACGCGGCGAGATCGTCGAGAGCGGCACGCACGACGAGCTGCTCGCCCGCGGCGCGGAGTATCGCAAGCTCTACGAGCTCCAGTTCCGCGACGTGGAGGCCCTCGAGGGCGGGACCGAGGCGGGCGGCGAGCGCGTCCCGGCGCGCAAGGCCGCGCGCTAGGAAGCTGAGGAGGCGCCGCGTGCAGCGCGCGACATCGGCCGGCGTGGCGCGCGACGGCGCACGGCCCGCCGACTCGCCCTTCCGGCGGCGCTGGAGCCGGCGCACGCAGGTCTGGGTGGTGGTCGCGGGCTGGGTCCTGGCCGCCGCGCTCCGCCTCCTCTATCTCACCCTGCGCGTCCGCCTGGTCGATCGCGGCGAGGTGTTCGCGCGCCGCCGGCGCGGCGAGCAGGTGCTGGCCGCCTTCTGGCACGACGGGATCGCGCTCCTCCCGCTGGTGGTGACCCGGCTTCGCTGGCCGGGGACGGTGAATGTCATGCTCAGCTGGCACCGCGACGCGGAGATCGCCGCGCAGGCGATGCGTCACCTCGGCATCCGCGCCGTGCGCGGCTCGGCCACGCGCGGCTGGCTGGGCGGGCTGCGCGGGCTGCTCGCGGCGCGCGCCCGCGGCGAGGACATCGTCATCGTGCCCGACGGCCCGCGCGGGCCACGCCACGAGGCGAAGGATGGCGCGCTGCAGCTCTGTCTCTTATACACATCTCCGAGCCCACGAGACTTGAATCCAAATC
>JBKPBB010000323.1:0-7841 GCA_046744245.1 Thermodesulfobacteriota bacterium | reverse complement strand
CCTATGAGGCGCCGCACGCGACGGGCGGCAAGGGCTCGAGCGCCGCACGGCGCCGAATCGAAGCGGAGCCGGCGCCCCCGCGCCCGCACGACCTCAATGCCCCGCGTTCACCAGCGCCGCCACCGTGAAGAACTCGTCGCTGATGCCCGCCTTCTCCCCCTGGTTGAAGTACCACCCCTGCTCGCCCGGGAAGCGCGGGCTCGGGAGCGACGCCTTGGTCGCATGCTCGAGCTGCAGGTCCACCATCACGATGGAGGGCTGGAAGCCCATCTCGTCCGGGTACTCGATCACGCCCGCGCCGTCGAAGGCCTTCTTCTTGAAGCTCCAGTCGTTGATCCAGATCTTCCACAGCTCGCCCGAGCGGTCGTAGATGTCCGAGTAGGGGACCACCCACGCCTCCTTGTCGATGAAGATGACGCGCTTGCCGTAGGCGTACTGCGGCAGCTTGGAGACCCCCTCCACCACCCACACCTTGCGCTTCTCCCACACGTCGTCGAAGGCCCAGTCGGTCTTGGCGTCCCACTTCACGGGGTAGTGCCGCGCGTGCATGGTGCCGAGCAGCTCGCGCTCGCCGATGAACTTCCAGGTCATCCAGGCGACGTGGCCGGCGTAGCCGTAGTAGCTGTCGACGTCGGTGTCCTGGCCGAAGAGCGCGTCGGAGCGCTGCGCGGTGGACAGGCGACGGACCCGCCGCAGTGACGGCAGGTAGAGCCACGAGTCGTCCTGCTTGGAGGGGTCGATGTAGCGCTGGCCGACCGCGCCCACGCCCTTCAGGTCGAACGGCTCGAGGACCGGATAGAGCCCGAGCTGGCTCCGGTAGCCGTTCGGGTTCGGCTTCTCGGGTTTGGGGTCGACGTAGAGGCGGCCGGTCCAGAACTGCGAGCGCAGGTGATCGAGGAGGAAGTGCCGCTCGATGCTCATTGGCCCGTGGTCGGCGACCGCGCCCGTGTCGGCGTCGAAGTTGCGCAGATCGAGGTCGTCGGTCGGGTTGAACTTGTACTCGTAGTCCCACATCACCTTGAGCGCGATCTGCGGATCCTTCGGGTCCAGGTCGGGGAAGGGCTGGCCGGCGATGAAGTTCTGCACGCTGAGCCCGTCGGGCGCGAGCTTCACCTGGGCCGAGTACTTCTCGGTGGCCTCCTTGTAGGCCCGCGGCCACTCGATGCGCCTCGGCTCGACGATGGTCATCGGGAAGCCGCGCTTGATGCACCACTCCATGCCGGGCGAGATCAGGTCCTTCACCTTGTCCATGTTCTGGTCGGTGATCTTGTCGCCCGGGACGACGTCGGCGCGCGCCCCGCCGGCGAGGAGCGCGCCCCCGATCGCCAGCGCCGCGGCGAGCCCCGTTCTCGTCCTCATCGTCGGTCCTCCGGCGGGCTCAGTGGCCCGCGTTCACCAGCGCCGCGACTGTGAACCAGTCCTCCGTGACGCCGGACTTGTCACCCTGGTGGTAATACCACCCCTGCTCGCCCGGAAAGCGCGGGCTCGGCAACGACGCCTTGGTTGCATGCTCGAGCTGCATGTCCACCATGACGATCGCGGGCGCGAAGGGCAGCTCGTCCTCGTACTCGATCACACCCGCGCCGTCGAAGGCCTTCTTCCGGAAGCCCACGTCGTTGATCCAGATCTTCCACAGCTCGCCCGAGCGGTCGTAGATGTCGCTGTACGGGATGCCCCAGGTCTCCTTGTCGATGAAGAGGACGCGCTTGCCGTAGGCGTACTGCGGCAGCTTCGAGATGCCCTCGAGTGCGTAGACGTGCCGCTTCTCCCACACCTCGTCCATGGCCCAGTCGACCTTGTCGTGCCACTTCACGGGGTAGTGCTGCGCGTGAATGATGCCCAGGATGTCGCGCTCGCCCAGGTACTTCCAGTCCATCCATCCGACCTGGCCCGCGTAGCCGTAGTAACTGTCGACGTCGGTGTCCTGGCCGAAGAGCGCGTCGGAGCGCTGCGCGGTGGACAGGCGACGGACCCGCCGCAGTGACGGCAGGTAGAGCCACGAGTCGTCCTGCTTGTCCGGGGAGATGTAGCGGTTGCCGAGCGCTCCCACGCCCTTCAGGTCGAAGGGCTCGAGGACCGGGTAGAGGCCCTGCTGGGCCCGGTAGCCGTTGGGATTCGGCTTCTCGGGCTTGGGGTCCACGTACAGCCGCCCCGTCCAGAAGAGCCGCCGGAAGTGATCGAGGAGGAAGTGACGCTCGATGGTCATCGGCCCGTGGTCGGCGATCGAGCCCGTGTCGGCGTCGAAGTTCCGCAGATCGGTATCGTCGAGGCCGTTCACGTACCCGTAGTCGTAGTTGAACATGATCTTGGTGACGAACTGCGGGTCCTTCGGGTCGAGCTTGGCAAAGGGCTGGCCGGCGACGTAGTTCTCCATCGAGCGGCCGTCCGCCGTCAGCTTCACCTGTGAGGAGTACTTCTCGGTGGCCTCCTTGTACGCACGCGGCCACTCCACCCGCCTGGTCTCCCCGATGGTCATAGGGAAGCCGTGCTTGATGCACCATTCGAGGCCGGGCGAGATGAGGTCCTTCACCTTGTCGATGTTCGCGTCGGTGATCTTGTCCCCGACCGCAACATCGGCGCGCGCCGGCGGCGCGAGCATGGTGGCCGTCACGGCGAGCGCGGCTGCGAGCCTCCGGGTCGTGGTCATCGGTTGGCCCTCCTTGAGCCGGAAAAGAACGGGGCCGCCGGCGTCTCGCCTGGCGGCCCCGTCTGAAACGTTCCCCGAGATTCCGCTCCCTGCTAGTGCCCGGCGTTCACCAGCGCGGCTACGTTGAACCAGTCCTCGGTGACGCCCGCCTTCTCGGCCTGGTTGAAGTACCAGCCCTGCTCGCCCGGGAAGCGCGGGCTCGGCAGCGAGGCCTTGGTCGCGTGCTCGAGCTGCAGGTCCACCATGACGATCGCCGGGATGAAGCCGCGGTCCTCCCCGTAGTCGATCACGTTGGCGCCCTCGAAGGCCTTCGGGCGGAAGCTCACGTCGTTGAGCCAGATCTTCCACAGCTCGCCGGAGCGGTCGTAGATGTCGGAGTACGGGATGATCCACGCCTCTTTGTCGATGAAGATGACGCGCTTGCCGTAGGCGTACTGCGGGAGCTTGGAGATGCCCTCGATCACGTAGACCCTGCGCTTCTCCCACTTCTCGTCGAAGGCCCAGTCGACCTTGTCGTGCCACTTCACCGGGTAGTGCTCGGCGTGGTAGCAGCTGAGCAGGTCCCGCTCGCCGAGGAACTTGAAGTCCATCCAGGCGATGTGACCGCTGTAGCCGTAGTAGCTGTCGACGTCGGTGTCCTGGCCGAAGAGCGCGTCCGAGCGCTGCGCGGTGGAGAGCCGGCGCACGCGGCGGAGCGACGGCAGGTAGAGCCACGAGTCGTCCTGCTTCTCGGAGGAGATGTAGCGGTTGCCGAGCGCGCCCACGCCCTTCAGGTCGAACGGCTCGAGGATCGGGTAGAGGCCCTGCTGGGCGCGGTAGCCGTTGGGGTTCGGCTTGTCGGGCTTGGGATCCACGTAGAGCCGGCCGGTCCAGAACAGGCGGCGGAAGTGGTCGAGGAGGAAGTGACGCTCGACCGTGAGCGGCCCGTGGTCGGCGATGGCGCCCGTATCGGCATCGAAGTTCCGCAGGTCGACGTCGTCGGTGGTGAGGTGATTGTAGCCCCAGTTCCACATGATCTTCATCGCGACCTGCGGGTCCTTGGCGTCGACGTTGGGAAAGGGCAGCCCCGCGACGTAGTTGAGGACGGTCAAGCCGTCGGGCGTGAGCTTCACCTGGCTCGCGTACTTCTCGGTGGCCTCCTTGTACGCCTTCGGCCACTCGATGCGCTTGGTCTCGACGATGGTCATGGGCCAGCCGTGCTTGATGCACCACTCCATCCCGGGCGAGATCAGGTCCTTCACCTTGTCGATGTTCTGATCGGTGATCTTGTCGCCGGGCGCGACGTCGGCACGCACGGCGGTGGGGAGGATCGCGAGCGCGAACGTGGCGGCGCTCGCAAGCGCCAGCCAGCAGCCGGGCCTCTTCGACATGGTTGCCTCTCCTCTGCTGTCTCTGCAGGTGGCGGGGTTCGACGCCTCCCGGGTCCTACACCGCCTATTGTCCGAACGTCAACCTAGCCGCCGATCGGCGCCCCCGCCTCGGCGGCGGGGACGTGGTCGCCCGACAGGGCCTGGAAGATGAGGTCCTCGTAGTAGCGCACGTTCCGCCCGATCAGGACCACGTCCGGGGTCCCTCGACGCCGCGCGTAGACGGCGGTCCCGGTCGGATTCGTCCCGCCGATGGTGACCTCTATCGGGTCCCCGCTCGCCGAGATCACCTCTACCCGGGCCGCCTGGTCGTCGAGCCCGAACGCGTGCGGATCCGCGTCCGCGCCTCCGACGCGGGCGATCTCGGTCGCGTCGGCGAGGGCGGTCGTGAACGCGGCGATCAGGTCCGGGGCGATGGGCGCCCCCGCCGGCTCGACGATCGTCCACCCCTCCCCCTCGCGGCGCGTCACGACGGTGCGGCCGCCGCGCACGAGACGGATCTCGCGCAGCGTCGCGGGGTCCAGCCGGAGGAAGGGGGGCGGCGCCCCGGCCTCCCTGCGCGCCTGCGGCTCGACACGCCGCTCGACGAACCAGTACTCCCCCGCCAGCGCGGCGAGCACGACGTAGAGCACCACGACCTGCCGCCAGCGCATGGCTAGCCCCGCCGCCGCCAGGCCGCCAGCGCGAGCCCGAGGGCGGCGAAGAGGGCGGGCTCGACGACCGCGGTGCCCCAGAAGATCGCGTTGCCCTGCTCGTTCGAGACGTAGAACTGCTCGATGCCCAGCTCCTGGCGGCGCGGCCGGTGCGAGATCGCCTGCGGATCGCGCGCGAGCCAGTTGATCGTGTTCACGAACAGGTCCTTGTTGCCGAGGTACTCGATGAAGAAGTTGTTCGCGAACTCCGCGTTGCCGTAGACGATGAGCCGGCCCTGCTGCGGCTCGGCGCCCGGGGGCGTGAGGGTGCGGAAGGCGACCTCCAGCCCCACCGTGACCGGCCCCGAGCGGTCGCGCCCCGCCACGAAGGCGGGCGAGCCGGTGCGCAGCACGCTGGTGTCGGTGGTGGCCCAGCTCGCCGGGCTGGTGTGCAGGAAGCTGACCGCGTTCATCGCGCCGGTGTCGTCGGGCAGCACGCCGACCGAGCGTGTGAGCGAGAAGACCGGCGGCGCGTCGAGCGGCCCCAGGATGGGATGGTCGCCGCGCGCGAAGGGGATCTGCATGGTGAGCAGCTCGCCGCCGTAGAGGCGCGCCTCGGGATCGACCACCACGTCGGGCGGGAGCGACACGTAGTATTGGTGGAGGTGAGCGGCCAGCTCGGGGGCGCGCAGCGGGTCGAGCATGACGAGCGCCTGGCCGGGGCGCTGGAGATAGCGGTCGAGCACCGCCAGCTCCTCGGGGAGGAAGCTCTTGCGCGGCCCGGCGATCACCAGCACGGCGGTCTCGACCGGCACCTCGTCGCCGATGAGCGAGACCGGGCGCACCTCGTAGTACTCCTGCTCGAGGACGGCGCGCGCGGTCGAGTAGCCCTCGCGCCGGTCGCTGCTGTTGGGATCGCCCTCGCCGTGCCCGATGACCCAGCCGATCGGCTTCCGCTGCTGGCGGGTCACCTGGAGGAGGGCCGCCATGAGCACCTCCTCGCGCGGGTTGGAGAACACCCGCCGCCGGCCCTCGCTCTCCACCACCAGCGCGCCGTACGAGTCCACGCCGTACTGCCGCGCCAGCGCGGGGCTGCGGTTGACGTCGAGGTACTCGACCTGCACGCGCGGGCTGCGCGCCGTCACCTGGCGCAGGAGGTCGCGGATGAAGAGGTTGCGCGGGTCCTGCGCGCGCAGGAAGGCCATGACGTGGACGTCGGCGGGGAGCCCGTCCAGGATCTTGCGCCCCTGGTCGGAAAGCGTGTAGCGGCGCTGCGGCGTCAAGTCGAGGCGCCAGGCGCGCCGGTCGAGGATCGCCTGGCCGAGAAGGAAGATGCCGGCCAGCGCCGGCAGCGCGAGCACGATGCGCAGCCGCTGCGCGCCGACCCTCATCGCCGGCCTTGCCACTGGCGCGCCTCGAGCACGCGCAGCGTCGCCCAGATGAACGAACCGGCCGCGAAGGCGAAGTAGAAGACGTCGCGCAGCTCGACCAGCCCGACCGAGAAGGGCTGGAAGTGGTTGAAGAGCGAGATGGCGCGCACCACGGGCAGGGTCCCGCCCGGGGTGGCGGCCTCGTTCCAGGAGAGCAGCCAGAGGAGGAGCAGCGGCAGCGCGGTCAGGAAGCCGGCCAGCACCTGGCTGTCGGTGAGCGAGGAGACGAAGAGACCGTACGACGCGCACACCAGCGAGAAGAGGACGAGCCCCAGGTACCCGGCGACCAGCGGCTCGAGGGGGAAGGGCTGCACGTGGTACACCCAGGCGGGATAGACGAGCGTTCCCGCGAGCAGGGCCCCGATCACGGCCAGGCAGGCGCCCAGCTTCGCGGCCACGATGGCGCGGTCGCCCAGCGGATAGGTGAGGAGGAGCTCGAGCGTGCCGAGCCGCCGCTCCTCGGCGATGAGGCGCATGGTGAGCAGCGGGATGGCGAAGATCAGCACCAGGCGGATGTCGATGAAGAGGATCTGCCAGAAGTTCTCCATGATGTTCAGGCCGAAGCCGAAGGTGATGAAGTAGACGAGATCGGAGTGGAAGTAGTAGCCCGTGTAGGCGAGGAAGGCGGCCGCGACCAGGTAGACGAGCGGCGAGCCGAAGTAGGAGCGCAGCTCCTTGCGGAAGAGCGCGACGAAGCTCTGCATGCGCGGGCGCTAGCCGACCCGGTCGCCCGCCGGCCCGACCAGCTGGACGAAGAGGTCCTCCAGGCTGGGCGTGCTGGCGCGCACCTCGAGGAGGGTCCAGCCGCGCGCCACCATCGCGGCGCCGAGCGCGCGCTGCACGGGCCCGGGATCGCGCGCAGAAAGTGCGAAGGCCGTGCCCGCGAGCCCGTCCTGCGCGCCGCGCTCCACCCGCACGACCCCCGGCAGCGTGGCGAGCTGGGCCGCGACCGCGTCGGCTGGCCCGTCCACGCGCAGCACGAGCCGCGCCACCCCCGCCAGGCGCTGCGCCAGCCCGTCCGGCGTGTCGACCGCGACCAGGCGGCCGCGGGAGAGGATGACGATGCGCGAGCAGAGCGCGCTCGCCTCGGAGAGGATGTGCGTCGAGAGGAGCATCGTCCGGCCGGCGAGCGAGCGCAGCAGCGTCCGCATCTCGACCGTCTGCATCGGGTCGAGGCCGACCGTCGGCTCGTCGAGCACGAGGACGTCGGCGTCTCCCACCAGCGCCTGCGCCAGCCCGACCCGCTGCCGGTACCCCTTGGAGAGCTTGCCGGCCAGGCGGTCGGCCACCTCGACGAGCCCGCAGCGTTCGATGGCGTCCGCGACCGCCGCGCGGCGCGCGCGCCCGCCGAGGCCCTTCACCTCGGCCACGAAGGTCAGGAAGCGGCGCACCGTGAGCTCGGGGTAGAGGGACACCTGCTCGGGGAGATAGCCGATGCGCCGCCGGGCGGCCGCCGGCTGCTCGGCGACGTCCATCCCGTCGATGCACACCCGGCCGGCGGTGGGCGGGAAGTAGCCGGTCAGCACGCGCATCAGCGTGCTCTTGCCGCTGCCGTTCGGTCCGAGCAGCGCCGCCACCTCGCCGCGCCCGATCGTGAACGACACGTCGTCCACCGCGCAGGTGGTCCCGTAGTACTTGGTCAGATGTTCGACCGAGATCACTTTAATGCGAACCGCCGCAAGCCTTCACCCCTCCTCAATAGCCCGCGTGCGGCGGCGCGCAACCGCCGCCCGAGCGGTGGGGCGCCGGGCGCCGACCCCGAGAC
>JBKPBB010000196.1:0-11740 GCA_046744245.1 Thermodesulfobacteriota bacterium | reverse complement strand
AGGCCGCGCGGGTCGTTCAGGTCGAGCAGGATGCTCCGCTTGCCGCGCATGAGCGAGCCCGAGAGGCCGCCGCGGCGGTCGCCGAAGTCGAGGCTCCCGCGGCGCTCGACCTTGATCACGTCGGCGCCCAGGTCGGCGAGGATGCGGGTCGTCACCGGCCCGGCAACCACCCAGGTGAGGTCGAGGACGCGAATGCCGTCGAGCGGGCGCATCAGGGGAGCTCCGCGAGGACCTCGTCGTTGTGCTCGCCGAGGCGCGGCGGCCGCGCGACGCGCCACGGCGCGTCGGCCAGGCGAAACGGCGCGCCCGGGTAGGGGACGGTGAGCCCCAGGCCCGGGTGCTCGATCGGCACGAAGAAGCCGCGCGCGGCGAGGTGCGGGTCGCGGAGCAGGGCCTCGGGCGCTCGCACCGCCGCGTACGGGATGCGCCGGAGCTGTGCGCCCTCCACCAGCTCCTCGACGGTGTAGCGCGCCGCCCAGGCGTCGAGGGCCGCGAACAGCCGATCCGCCTCCGCCTGCCGGGTCTTGATGTCCTCGAGGGCGGGGTCGTCGAGGTCCGCACCCATCCCGTCGGCCTTCATCCACTCGACCAGCGACGTCCAGTCGCCGAGCGTGCAGTGCATCACCCAGCCGTCGCGGCAGCGGCCGACGCGGAAGTAGCGCGTCCAGTGGAGCGTGCCCTGGCGGGACGCGACGAGCCCCATCTGGTGCCAGAGGCCCGGCACGTGCTCGAGCGCGCCGGCCACCGCGGCCTGGAGGCTCACGTCGACGTCCTGGCCGCGGCCGGTCGTGTCACGGGCGAGGAGCGCGCTCACCACGCCCACGGCCGCGAAGATGCCCGCCTGGTGGTAGGCCTGGAGGCCGAGCGAGCGAAGCGGCGGCCCGTCGCGATGGCCGTTCACGAACATCATCCCGCCCATCGCCTGCGCGACCGTGTCCGAGGCGCGCCAGGCGCGGTACGGCCCCGTCTGCCCGAACGGCGTGATCGAGGCGACGACGAGCCGCGGGTTCGCGGCGCGGAGCGCCGCCGAGCCACAGCCGAGCCCGGCCAGCGTGCCGGGCGCCTCGCTCTCGATGAGCACGTCGGCGCGGGCGGCGAGGCGGCGGAGCGTCGCCGCGCCCGCGGCCGTCCTCCAGTCGAGCGTGATGCCGCGCTTGCCGGCGCTGTAGAACCAGAAGAAGAGGCTCCGCTCCGGGCCCTCGACGCCCTGCCAGAAGGGCGGGATCGAGCGCAGCGGGGAGCCGCCTGGCGGCTCGACGAGGACGACGTCGGCGCCGAGGCCGGCGAGGAGCTTCCCCGCAAACGCGCCCTGCTGATCGGAGAGATCGAGGACGCGGACGCCGTCCAGCGCGCCCGTCACAGGCGGAGGAAGAGCTCGCGGACGGCGTCGTCGGTCAAGGTCGAGACCGCCGTCACGCGATCGGACAGCTCCCGCAGCGCCTCGACCGAGCTCGGCCCCACGTCGATCAGCACCGAGTAGAGCGAGAAGCCGAGCCTCGCCTTCTCGGCCTTGAAGCGGGCGAGCCATTCCGGGCCCACCTGACACTCGCCGTCGGTGATGAGGACAAGGTCGCCGCGCCGGTAGCGCGCGGCGCGGAGACAGGCGAGCGCCGCCGAGAGCGGCGTCTCGAAGTCGGTGCCGCCGCCCGGGAAGTACTCGGCCACGTCGAGGGCGCGGTCCTCCTGCACGTCGTGGCGCTCGCGCGGGTTCAAGTCGAGCGTGAAGAGCGGCGTGTCGGCCGACGAGAAGCAGATGAAGCGGAAGAGCCGCCGCTGCCGGCGCGCGATCTCGAGCAGCGTCAGCGCGACCGCCTTCGACCAGATCTCCTTGTCGCCCGCCATCGAGCCCGAGCCGTCGAGGCAGACGATCATCGGGCCGCGGCCGCGCTGGTCGGCGCCGCGGAGCGAGTACGAGAGGAGGCGGCCCTCGACCAGGCGGCGCGCGAAGTCGCGACGCAAGACGGGGTGGTGCAGCGCCAGCAGCTCGGGCGGGAGGAGGCGCTCGAGGTCGCTGCCGAGGCGCACCTCGAAGATCTCCTCGCTGGCGCGCTCGAAGGGGCTCCGGCGGAGCGCGAGCGCCTGCTCGCGCATGCGGCCGACGACGGCGGCGAGCTTGCGGAGCTTCGGGTTGGTGGCGAGCCGCCGGCCGAGCTCGATCTTCCGCCCCGGCGAGGTGCGGCCGCCGGCGCCGAGGCCAGTGCCCCAGCTCCGGGACTCCTGCCCCGCCTCCTCGAGCTGGCGCGCGAGGCCGGCGGCCGCGACGGGCAACGCGGCGCGGGCGCGCGCCGGCATCTCACGCAGGCGTTCGGCCACCTGCTGGCCCTTCTGGCGGAGCCGCGCCTCGGCCACCCGCGCGGCGTGGGCCGCGTCGTCGCGCACCCGGCGCGCGGCGGCGTCCCCCTCCTCGGCGAGGCGCTCGACGTCCGCGAGCTCCTCACCGCGGCGGCGGAGCTCCGCCTCGCGCCGCTCGAGGTCCCACAGATCGAGGAGGTCGCCGCGCGGCAGCAGGGTCTCCTCGCGCAGCATGGCGAGCACCTGCTCGCCGATCAGCAGCGTGCCGAGCCCCGCCTGGGTCTCGTCGAGCTGCGTCCGCTCGCGCAGGTGCTCGAGGAGCGGGTGGCCGGGGAAGGCCTCGAGGAGCGTGCGGTTGAGCGCCGCGGCCGGCGCGACCGCCTCCGCCGGCCTCGGGCGCGGCTCGAGCTTGAAGAGGAGGCAGAACACGTCCTCGAGGAGCGAGCGGAAGTGGGGCACGAGCGTGCCGCCGTCCTCGGCCACCCGGGCGAGGGAGGGCGCGTCGGCGACCAGCGCCGCGAACGCGCTCCGGTCGTAGGCGTCGCTCTCGATCCAGCAGTGCTCGTCGGGCGGGATGAGGACGGTGCGCGGCCGGGCCGCGGCCTCCTTGCGGCGCCTGGGCATCAGAGCCGCCCGAGCATCTCGCGCTCGATGTCGGCGATCTCCTGCCGGAGCGCCAGGGCGCGCTCGACCGGCCGCCCGCCGCTCCGCGCCTGCGAGAGGAGCACGTCGACCTTGCCGAGGATGTTGCGGATCTTGGTGTGCGCCTCGAGCGCGGCGCGGCTGCGTAGCTCGTGCGTGTCCCAGGCCCGGAGCGCGTACTCGCGCAGCTCGCGCGACTGGTAGAGGAGGACCTGCACCTCGTCCTCGTAGCCGCGGAGAAGCTCGCGGATGGCCGTGCGGACCGCGACGCGCTCCGCGGGGTCGCGCCAGAGGACGTGCTCGAGGAAGGGCACGTCCTCGTCCCCCACCGCGCCGCGGCCGGCGAGGTAGGCGTGCGCGCGCAGCACGCCCACCGCCTGCGCCCAGCGCCGGTCGGAGACGACCACGTTCTTCGCACGCAGCTCGCGGCGGAGATCGGTCATGGCGCGCAGCACCTCCCCGGGGACGGGGAGCGCGGCCGCCCCGGCGCGCGCCTCCTCGAGCGCGGCCAGCGGCAGCGTCGTGCGCGCCGCGGGCGGCCGGGCCTGGAGCAGCTTCAGGAAGCGGAAGTCTTCGCCCAGGTAGTCCACCACGAAGCGGAGCAGGAAGCGGTCGTGGAGCGCGAGCAGCTCGTCGTCCTCGGGGAGCTCGTTCGAGGCCGCGAAGAGCGTGAGCAGCGGCACCTCCGCCACCTCGCGCCCGTTGTGGAAGCGGCGCTCGTTGATGAGGGTGAGGATGGTGTTCAGGATCGACGAGCTCGCCTTGAAGACCTCGTCCAGGAACGCGATGTGGGCCTCGGGCAGCTTGTGCGTGGTGAGGCGCCGGTAGTCGTCCTGCTCGAGGGCCTTCAGGCTGACCGCGCCGAAGAGCTCCTCGGGCGTCGTGAAGCGCGTCAGCAGCCACTGGAAGTAGCGCGCGCCCGTGAGCCGCCGGCACACCTCGTCCGCCAGCATCGACTTGGCCGTGCCCGGGGGCCCGATCACCAGCACGTGCTGCGCCGCGAGCAGCGCCACCAGCGCGCCGTCGATCAGCTCGTCGCGCTCGAGGAAGATCTGGCCGAGCTCCTCTCGGATGCTGCGCAGCAGCTCGCGCGGCGACGCCACGGGCGGGAAGATAGCCGAGCGCCGGCGCGAGCGGCAAGCTCGCAACCGGCCGCACTTCCCGGCACAATGGCGCGGCGCCAGTCGCAAGGAGGAAGACCCAAGTTGTTGCCAGAAAAGTCGCCCAGGATCCGCCGCCGAAAGAGCCTGCTCACCGAGCTGCTGCCGCGTCTGCAGACGGACGGGAAGCTGCACGGCGAGGAGCAGTTCGTCCGCGAGATGGTCGAGACGTGCTTGAAGCTGCTGCGCGACCAGACGCGGCTCGCCGACGTGAAGCTCCTGAACGCCGCGCTGCGCGAGCTGCGCTACGCCTTCAAGGTCTTCGCGCCCTACGCCGGGGTCCGCAAGGTGAGCATCTTCGGCTCCGCCCGCACCCGCCCGGACGCGGCCACCTATCGCACCGCGCACGAGTTCGCGCGTCGCATCGCCGCGCACGGCTACATGGTCATCACCGGCGCGGGCAGCGGCATCATGCGCGCCTGCCAGGAGGGCGCGGGGCGCGAGCGGAGCTTCGGGGTCAACATCCGGCTCCCCTTCGAGCAGGAGCCGAACGAGATCATCAGCAAGGACGCGAAGCTCACCACCTTCCGCTACTTCTTCACCCGTAAGCTCATCTTCATGAAGGAGGCGGACGCGGCGGCCCTCTTCCCGGGCGGCTTCGGCACGCACGACGAGGCCTACGAGTGCCTGACGCTCGTGCAGACCGGCAAGACGAAGCTCATGCCGATCGTGTTCGTGGACGCGCCGCGCGGCACGTACTGGAAGACGTGGAAGCGCTACGTCGAGGAGCACCTGCTGCGCCACCATCTCATCTCGCCGGAGGACATGGCGCTCTTCAAGGTGACCACCTCGGTCGACGAGGCGGTCGAGGAGATCACGCGCTTCTACCGCGTCTACCACTCCTCGCGCACGGTCGGGCGCCAGCTCGTGATCCGCTTGAACCGCGCACTTCCCCAGAAGCTGGTCGACCGCCTGTCGCGCGAGTTCGCCGACATCCTGCTCTCGGGCGCGATCGCACAGGGGCCCGCGCTCGCCGAGGAGGACGAGCCCGAGCTCGCCGCGCTGCCGCGCCTCGTGCTGCACTTCAACCGCACCAACTTCGGGCGGCTTCGCCAGCTGATCGACCGCATCAACCACGACGGCTGATGGGGCGGCTCGTCCTCATCCGGCACGGCGAGAGCGAGGGCAACCGGGACCGCCTCTTCACGTACACGCCCGAGGTGCCGCTCACCGACGCCGGACGCGCCCAGGTGCGCGCGGCGGCGGAGTGGGTCGCGGCGCGCTACCGGCCGGTCGCGATCGTGTCGAGCCCGTTCCTGCGCGCGCGCCAGACGGCTGCCATCCTGGCCGAGCGGCTCGCCCTCGCGGTGCGCGTCGAGGAGGACCTGCGCGAGCAGTCGTTCGGCGAGCTGGCCGGCCAGCCCTACGCGGCGCTGCGCGACGCGAGCGACTACGACCCGGCGCGCTACTGGCTCTGGCGCCCGCCGGGCGGCGAGACGCTGGTCGAGGTCGCGGCGCGCGCGGGCGCAGCGCTCGACCGCGTGGCCGCCGGCGCACCTGGGAACGACGTCGTGGTCGTGAGCCACGGCGGGGTGATGATGGCCCTCTGGCGGCACGTGACCGGCGAGTGGCGGATGGGCAAGGTGGCGCGCAACGCCGGGCTCGTCGTGGTCGAGCACGAAGCCGGCCGCTGGCGCGGCGCCACGGTCATCGAGGAAGCCTAGCGCATGCACGCGGCGCTGCACGTCGATCCGCCGCTCGCCGCCATCGCCGGCGTGCTGGCCGCCGCCGGGCTCCGGCACTTCCAGACCACGCTCCGCAACCCGCAGCGCTTCGGCAACACGGACGTCCCGACGGAGGACGACTGCCGCGCCTACCTGAGCGCGGTCGCGGCCGGGCCGCCGCTCTGGGGCCTCGTCCACGGCTCGCTGCTCGTGAACCTCGCCTCGCCCGAGGGCCGCATCCGCAACGCGTCCGTGTCGAGCGTCCTCGGCGACCTCCGCCTGGCGCGCGAGCTCGGCCTCGCGGGCGTGTGCTTCCACGTCGGCTACGCCAAGGGGCACCCGGACCGCGCATCCGCCTTGAAGCAGGCGGTGCGCAAGCTCGCGACGCTGGTCGAGCAGGCGCCGCCCGGGGTCGCGGTCGTGCTCGAGAACACCTGCGAGGGCAGCGAGCTCGGCGCCGACGTGGCGGAGATGGGCCGGCTGGTGCGGGACGTGGGCGCGCCCGCCGAGCGCCTGGGCGTCCTGATCGACACCTGCCACCTGCACGCGGCGGGGTTCGACCTCTCGGGGCCCGAGGCCGGGGACCGCCTGGCCGAAGCGCTCGGGGGCGAGGGGCTCCTCGAGCGGCTGGTCGCGTTCCATTTGAACGACTGCAAGGGTCCGGTCGGCTGCCGGCGCGACCGCCATGAGGTGCCGGGGGAAGGGAGCATCGGGGATGGGCTCGTCGCGATCGCCCGGCACGAGGCCTTTCGCGGGCTGCCGGCGATCCTCGAGCTGGCGGTCGAGGAGGCGCGGCGGGGGATCGCGTACCTGACGCGCCAGGTGGCGCTGGGCGAGGGGGGCTGAAGCGTTGTGTCGACCCACGAACGGGCACGTTGAGTGCGACGGGGAGCCAGTTGGCATGCGGGGTCCTTCGGCCGCCCCGCCCGAGCCCCCATGCGCCTTGCCCTCCTCCGCCTCACTCAGCACCCTCTCCGGCCGCCCCCTGACCACATTTCGCTTGAGCCTCGCCCCACGACGTGGAAATAATCCCCTGTGGCCAGTATTGCCGAACCGGGTGGGGGGTGGAGGATGCGGGAGATGAGAACGGCGGGGATCGGGCTGATCCTGGCCGCGGCGCTCGCCGCGCCCGCGTACGCCGCGGGGCCGTACATCACGGCGCGCGCCGCCATCATCATGGATGCGGCGACCGGCGAGGTGGTCTGGGAGCGGAACTCGACCGAGCCGCTGCCGCCGGCCAGCACCACCAAGGTGATGACCGCGATCCTCGCGCTCGAGAGCGGCCGGCTCGACGAGAGCTTCCGCGTGAGCGAGAACGCCGCCGAGACGCCCCCCTCGGGCATCCACCTCCGCGCCGGGCAGCGCATGCGGCTCAAGAACCTGCTCTACGCCGTGCTGCTCAACTCGGCCAACGACGCGGCCGAGGTGGTCGCCGAGGGCCTGGCCGGCTCCGAGGAGGTGTTCGCGGCGCACATGACGGCGCGCGCGCGCGAGCTCGGCGCAGGCACGGCGCACTTCGCGAACCCCCATGGGCTCACCGCCCCGGGGCACGAGGCGAGCGCCCGCGACCTCGCCCTCATCTTCCGCCACGGTCTCGACGTGCCGCTCTTCCGCGAGATCCTGGAGACGCGGAGCGTGCAGGTGCCGCTCGAGTCGAGCCACATCCAGTGGGTGGCGCTCCACTCGCACAACCGCCTGCTCAGCGGCTACGCGTATCAGGTGATCGGCAAGACCGGCTACACGCGGCCGGCGCGCCGCTGCTTCGTCGGCGCCGCGAGCCACAGAGACCGCGAGCTCGTCATCGCGCTCCTCGGCGCGCGCGACCTGTGGAGCGACGCCCGACGGCTCTTCGCGTATGGCTTCGGCGAGGCGCCCCCGGTGGTGATGGCGCGCGCCGCGACGCGCCGCCACCGCGGGCTCGCGCGGCACGCGGCGGCCCGGCCCGCCAGCTCCGAGGGTGACGACGACGCCACGGCCGACGCCCGCATCGCGCGCTACGCGGTGCGCCTGGGGCCGTACCGGAGCCAGCAGGTGGCGCTCGCCACGCGCTCGCGGCTCGCGCAGCGAGGCTACCGGGTGGTGCTCGCCGGACGGACGCTCCGCATCGGCTCGTTCACCAACGTGAGCAAGGCGGAAGGGGTGGCGAGCCGGCTCCGCCAGACCGGCTACCACCCGGTCCTGGTGCTGCTCTAGCCTACCGCCCGGCGCGACGGTAGCCGGCCGGTGCGGCCGGCGCCGGCGGGGTGAACGAGAGGCGGCGCTTGCCGCGCGCGGCGTGGCGCTCGAGCGCGAGCGCGATCAGCCGGTCGACGAGCGCCGGGTAGGCGAGGCCGCTCGCCTCCCACAGCTTCGGGTACATGCTGATCGCGGTGAAGCCCGGCATGGTGTTGATCTCGTTCACCAGGACGCGCCCGCCGCGCCCGAGGAAGAAGTCGACGCGCGCGAGCCCCGAGCAGTCGACGGCGCGGAAGGCGCGCACGGCGAGCGCGCGCATCGCCTCCGCGGTCTCTGGCGGGATGCGCGCCGGGATCACGATCTCCGCCCCCTGCTCGACGTACTTGTCGGCGTAGTCGTAGAACTCGTGCGAGGGGACCAGCTCGCCGACCACGGACGCCTGGGGCGCGTCGTTGCCGAGGACGGCGCACTCGAACTCGCGCCCGTCGATGGCCTCCTCGATGACCAGCTTGGGGTCGTACGCCCCCGCCTCGGCCACCGCGGCCGCCAGCCCCGCCGGCTCCTTCACCTTGGTGATCCCGACCGAGGAGCCCAGGTTCGCCGGCTTGACGAAGCAGGGAAAGCCCAGCTCCTCGCCCACCCGGCGGGCGAGGACGTGCGGCTCCTCCGCGCCGATGCGCGCCACCAGCCAGCGGCAGACCGGGATGCCGGCGTCGCGGAAGACGGACTTCATGATCGCCTTGTCCATGCCGGCCGCCGAGGCGAGCACGCCGGCGCCGACGTAGGGGACGTCGGCCAGCTCGAGGAGACCCTGGAGGGTGCCGTCCTCGCCGTAGGTGCCGTGCAGCACGGGGAAGACGACGTCGAGCGGCGTGGCCTCGCCGCGGCCGAGCGCCAGGAGCCCGTGGCGGGTGGGATCGGCGGGCAGCGTGACCTCGCTCCCGTGCTCGGGGATGGGCGCCAGGTCGCGCTGCGCGGCCTCGAGGACCTGCAGGCTCTCCGGCCCGGTCAGCCAGCGCCCGTCCTTGGTGATCGCGATCGGCACGACCTCGTAGCGCGCCGGATCGAGCGCCGCGATGATCGATGCGGCCGAGCGCAGCGACACCTCGTGCTCGCCCGACCGGCCTCCGTACACCACCCCAACCCGCATCCGCCGCTCCATACTTCCTTCCTCCGCCCCGTCGGCCGCAAGGTCAAGCCGGACGCCTCACGCCGCCCGCAGGTCCGACGTGCAGTACGCGCAGCGAGTCGCCTTGACGGGGATCGTCGACAGGCAGAGCGGGCAAGCCTTCGTGGTCGGCACGGGCTCGGGCGCGGGCGGCTGGCGCTTGAGCCGGTTCACGCCCCGCACCAGCAGGAAGACCACGAAGGCGACGATCAGGAAGTTGATGAGCGTGTTCACGAACGCGCCGTAGGCGATGGTCGGAACGCCGGCCGCCTTGGCGGCGGCAAGGGACGGGTAGGTCCCGCCCTTCAGCGGGAGAAAGAGGTTGGAGAAATCGACGCCGCGCAGCAGCACGCCGATCGGCGGCATGACGACGTCGTTCACGAGCGAGTTCACGATCGCCCCGAACGCCCCGCCGATGATGACGCCGACCGCGAGGTCGAAGGCGTTGCCGCGCGCGATGAACTCCCTGAAGTCCTTCAGCATGGTCGGTCCCTCCCTGTTGGCGCCCTCGGGTAGCATCGCCGGTCGCCCATCCTCAAGGATGCATAACGCTTATGAACAACCGTGCGAATTATTAATTTGCCTCATGCTAGCCGCGGCCGTAGCGTGTTCCTGAAAGGAGGACTTGCCATGGTCACCGCGTTTTCGACCGCACTTCCTCCGGCGGCGCTGCCGGCCGGCGCGACCGTGCTCGTATCGGTCGGTACGCCGCTCGTCATCGCGATGCTGGTCGCCGCGCTGGTCGCGATCGGCGCCGTGCTGATCCAGGGTGCGGCGTCCGCTCCGCCGAAGCGACGTGCACCGCTGCGCGTGGTGATGGATGCGCCCGGCGATGCGCCCTCGCGCGACGCCGCGTGAGTCGCAGGCTCTAACTTTTTTCCTTGACAGCCGCGGCCGAAGTTGGCTAAGAGGGCGTTACCGAGTTCAGAGTTCCCGTCTTCCGCCCACTCCTCGCGCTCCACCCCGCCGCGCGTATCCCGGTTTCCGTGCCGTTCCGGGATTCGTGTGTCCGGTGCGGAGCGACCAGCGGCGGCAGCGCGAAGCTGAGCGCGGGAGGGGGGAAGCGGTGCTTCTCCTCAGCTGTGGACAAGGCGCTGTGTCGGAGGTCCGGGGGAAAGGTGGAGTCTACGGGGTGGGGGCAAGAAGAGGTTCGGTCGCGCGAGCGATGGCATCTCGCCCCGGGCCTCCGACAGAGCGCCTTCGTCAGGCGGCCGGGGGCAGGTCTCTCGGATTGATCGGCTGCCCGTACGAGAACTCCACCTGGTTCCCGTCCGGATCCGCGACCATGCAGAAGTAGCCGACGATCGGGCCGGCATAGAGGGGCTCGAGCGCAAGCACGCCGTCGGCGCGCGCCGCCGCAGCCGCTTGGTCCACCTCGGCCCGCGAGGCGACGGCGAAGCCCAGGTGCTGGAGGTTCTGCGGCCCCGGCGACCGCTCGCCGGGGACCTCGAAGAGGACGAGCACGAAGTCGGCGTCGGCCTCCCGCTCGGCGAGCCAGATGACCCGGCGGCCATCCTCCGCCCGCTCGTGAACGACGTGCAAGTTCACGTGCTTGCGGTAGAAGGCGACGGTGCGGTCGAGGTCGCGGACGCCGAGCGCCAGGTGGGTGAGCCGGGGCTTCACGCGAGCGCCCCGGCGATGCGGGCCGCGAGTGCCTCGGCCAGGCCGCGGCGCAGCTCGGGCAGCTCGCAGCCGGCCGCCGCCGCGTGCCCGCCGCCGCCCAGGCTCGCGGCCAGCCGCGAGAGGTCGACCGTGCAGTCGGGCGAGCGGCGCAGGCTGACCGCCAGGCTCTTGGCGTCGTAGAGCGCGAACACCGTGTTCCGGGTCGTCTTGCCCCAGGCGTCGGCGATCTCGCTCGGGTGCCCGTCGCACACGGCCGTGACCAGGGTCGCCTGGGCGAGCGGACGCTCGGTGCGGCTGGCGTTCGCCACCGAGAAGCTGTGGGCGATCTCGGCCTCGACCCGCGCCCGTGCCGCCGCCATGCGCGGCGTGTACGTGACCTGCTCGTCGACGGCGAGGAGCTCCGGGTACGCCTCCTCGCCGAGCGAGCGCACCACCCAGGCGAGCTCGCGCGAGCCCGGCACGCGGTGCAGCCAGCGGTCGTTGTCGTCCGCCATCGCGATCAGGGGCGCGAGCTTGGCGAAAGCGGGCGCCGCACGCCCCTCGGCCGCGAGCCGCCGCCCCAGGTACTCGTAGACCAGGCGCGAGGCGGCGAACTCCTCGCTCAGCACCCGGTCCGCGAAAGGTACGTTCACCTTGCCCGCCGCGAAGCGCTCGAGCGCCGTGCGGTGGTGGTCGATCCAGTAGATGCGGACGCCGGCCGCGGCCAGCGCGCAGAGGTGGGCATCGGTCTCCGGCTCGCGCCAGGAAATGTCGGTGATCCAGAGCTCGGGGTCGTGGGCGGGGTCGAGGGCGAGGCCGCGCAGGACCCCGTCGACCTCGCTGTTGCCGGCGAAGTGCGGGACCACCTCGGCCCGCCCCTGCTGGTAGCGCGCGACCGCCACCGCGGCGGCGACGCCGTCCAGGCAGTGGGGACCGTGGCTCACGACGTGGACCTGCTTCGACATCGCGGAAGGCGCATTATTCCCGATCCGCCCGGGAGGCGCGAGGGCTCAGAGCCCGAGCTGCCCGCCGTCGTA
>JBKPBB010000124.1:0-2964 GCA_046744245.1 Thermodesulfobacteriota bacterium | reverse complement strand
ACGTGGTCCCGCCGCGCACGCGCTCGGCCGTGGGCGACTACGTGATGCGCGCCCGTCTCTGCCGGATCGATGGCGACCGCTGCACGCCGGTCCCCGCCGCGGTCGTGACCTACTTCGGCGCCGACCAGCCGCGCATCACCGCGGAGGTCCGCATCCCGTGGGACGCGATCGGTGTCGAGAGGCCGCCGCCCCGCTCGCTCCGCGTGGAGCTCGCCGCCACCGCCTTCCACCGCGCGCGCTGGATGTCGACCAGCGGGCGGCCGCCGTCCGCGGCGCTCGCCGACCCCTCGCGCTGGCGGCGCGTGACGCTTCAGCCCCGCTTCGCCCCGAAGCGATCCCAGTGCGTCACCTGCTCGGCCGGGCGCCGGCGCCCGACGCGGAACGGGCGGACGGGTCGGCCCATCGGCACCAGGGCGACGACCTCGTAGCGCTGGGGGATCGCGCAGATCTTCCGCACCTCGTCCTGGTAGATGCGGTAGACGGTCGTCAGCGTCGTGCCGATGCCGAGCCCGCGTGCGGCGAGCATCAGGTTCTGCACCGCGGGGTAGACCGACGCGAAGGGCGTGCCCACGTCGAGCGGGCCCTCGCCGTCCTCCAGCGTCATGGAGATGTTCGGCATGAGGACCAGCACGAGCGCCGGCGCCTCGCCCAGGTGCTCGGCCAGGTGGCGCGACGCGGCGCGCATGCGCGCGAAGCTCGCCTCCTCCTCGGGCGTGCGCGCCGGCGGCCGCGCGCCGAGCAGCGCTGGCTCGTAGCGATCGTAGGCGCGGCGGTAGACCTGGCCGAGCGCGCGGCGCGTCGCCACGTCGGTCACCACCAGGAACTGCCACGGCTGGATGTTGCCGCCGCTGGGCGCCTGCGTCGCGGCGCGGAGGCAGGTCATGATGTCGGCGGCGGAGATCGGCGCGTCGGTGAAGCGACGCACCGCCCGCGTCGTGGAGAGCGCTTCGAAGAGTTCCATCGCCATCACCGTCCCTTGAACACGGGCGGCCGCTTCTCGCCGAGCGCCGCCAGCGCCTCGCGGTGGTCCTCGCTGTGGAAGGTCAGGAGCTCGAGCGCCGTCGAGGTGTCGAAGGCCACGTTGAGCGCGTCCTTGACGAGCTTGTTGACGGCGAGCTTGGTGTAGCGGACGGCGAGCGGGGCGCCCGCGGCGAGACGGGCGGCGAACGCCATCGCCTGCCGGTCGAGCTCGGCGGCGGGCACGACGTGGTTCACGAGCCCGATGCGCTCGGCCTCCGCCGCCGTGAGCGGGTCGCCCGTCAGCAGGTACTCCTTCGCGCGCGCCGGCCCGAGCGCGAGCGGCCAGATGGCCGCGCCGCCGTCCCCCGCCACGATGCCGACCCGCACGTGCGGATCGCCGATGGTCGCCGTATCGGCCATGAAGATCACGTCGCAGAGGAGCGCGATCGAGGCGCCGAGGCCCATGGCATGTCCGTTCAGGGCGGCGACGATCGGGACCTCGACGTCGAGCAGGTCCCAGATGAGCTGCTTGGCGTCGCGGCGGAGGGCCTCCAGGCGCCCGGGCTCCTGCAGGGCCGGGAACCACGCGAAGTCGCCGCCGGCCGAGAAGGCGCGCCCCCGTCCGGTGAGCAGCACGGCGCGCGCCTCGGCCTCGCGCTTCAAGCCCGCGCAGAGCGCGGTCAGGTCGTGGTGCAGGCGCTCGTCGACCGCGTTGAGCGCGCTCGACGGGTGGTCGATGGTGACGCGCAGCACGTGCCCGACCCGCGCGAGCTTGAGGGTCGTGAAGTCCTCGCTCGTCATAGCATTGCGGTGTCGGCCTCGAGGCCGAGCAGGATGCGGCCGGCCAGCTCGAGCGTCGCGGGCGCCACCATCATGTGCTGGGTCGCCACGTGGATGTCGCGGAAGCAGCGCTGGAGCGGGCTCGCCGCGTAGACCGCCGTGCCACCACCCGCGCCGTACATGAGATCGACGGCGCGCGCCGAGGCGAGGGTCGCATGGGTGGCCGCGAGCCGCAGGCGCGCGCGCTCCCGAACCTCGATCGCCCCCGCTGCCTGCGCGCGTTCCCAGGCGGCGCCCACGGTCTCCGCGAGGAAGGCGCGCGCGGCGCCGAGCGTCGCCTCCGCCCGGGCGACCTCGGCCTGGATGACCGGCCGCTCCGCCAGGAGGCGGCGGCTGCCGGTCGGCGTCTTGCCTCCCGCCAGCGCGACCAGCTCGTCGAGCGCGCGGCGGGCGATGCCGAGCGCGACACCGGCGATACCGAGGGCGAGGAGACCGAAGACGGGAAAGGCGTAGAGCGGCCCGGGGGTGCGCGGCCGGTCCGCGATGAGCGAGAGCGAGCGTGCGGCGGGCACGAAGCGATCCTCGACCGCGATGTCGTGGCTGCCCGTGCCGCGCAGCCCGGCCACGTCCCACGTGTCGATGATGCGGACCTGGGCGGCGGGAAAGAGCATGAGGCGGTTGTCGGGCATGCCGCTCGGCAGGAGCCGGGGCTGCCCGCCGTCGAGCACGACGCTCCCGCCCATGAGCCAGGCGCAGTGCTCGCAGCCGCTCGCGAACGGCCAGCGGCCGGTCACCCGGTAGCCGCCGTCGACCACCGTTGCCCTGCCGAGCGGGGCGAAGGCGCCGCCGCTCACGACCTCCGGGTCGCTGCCGTAGATCTCCCGGGCCGCGTCCTCGGCGAGGTAGGCGCTCGCCACGCCGCTCGTGGCGCCGATCATCGCCGACCAGCCGGCGGCACCGTCGGCGGCCGCGATGATCTCGATGGTCCGGATCATGGTCGCCGGGTCGACCTCGCCCCCGCCGAGCGCGCGCGGCACGCACATGCGGAAGACGCCGCCGGCGGCGAGCGCCTGCACCAGCTCGGGCGAGAGCCGGCGCTGGCGCTCGGTCTCGGCAGCCGCGGCCCGGATGCGCGGGGCGAGCGCGACCGCGCTCTCGAGCGGGGAAGGCTGCTGCTCCCGGCTGCGTGCTTCCGGCACGGGCGCGGACCATAGCCCGACTGCC
>JBKPBB010000023.1:0-8015 GCA_046744245.1 Thermodesulfobacteriota bacterium | reverse complement strand
GCTGACGGAGGAGCTCAGTCCCGAAGCAGCCCCCATCCTGGTGTGCGCGGCGGTCGCGCTGGCCCTCGTTTCGATCATGCTGGTCCCGACGCTCCAGCAGGCGCTCGAGACCCGTGTCCACCGTGCCCTGTTCCCCGCGCGCTACGACTCGCGGCTCCGTCTGCGCCAGCTCAGCGCGGCGCTGGTGCACATCCTCGACCAGGGCGAGCTGGTCCGGCGGCTGGGCGAGACGCTCACGGAAGTGCTGGACGTGGAGAGCTGCCACGTCTTCGTGCGCGACGATGAGCGCAGTCACCTCCGTCTCCTCTACGCGACCCCCGACTGGACCCCATCGCTGCCCGAGGGCGCCGCGCGAGCCCTCGAGGTCGTGCATGAACCCATGCTGGTGTCGGAAGTCGAGGCGCTCAGCGCATCCGCCGCCGCCCTCCTCCGCACGCACGCCTGGGAGGTCGCCATCCCCCTCCGTATCAACGACCGGTTGACCGGCCTGGTCGCCCTCGGCCGCGACAAGGACTACCGCATCTTCTCCGCCGAGGACCTCCAGCTCCTCGCCACGGTCGCGGCCGGCGCCAGCGTCGCACTCGAGAACGCCTCGCTCTCGCGCCAGCTGCGCCGCTCGGAGGTGGTGCTCGAGCGCGCCAACCGGCTCTCCTCGCTCGGCATGCTGGCGGCCGGCATCGCGCACGAGATCCGCAACCCGCTGGTCGCCGTGAAGACCTTCCTCGACCTGCTGCCGCAACGCCTCGAGGACCACGAGTTCCTGAGCCACTTCCGCGAGCTCAGCCTGGGTGAGCTGCGCCGGGTGACCGACCTGATCGCCGACCTGCTGGCGCTCGGGAAGTCCAAGACGGCGGAGCGGCGCGCGGTCGAGCTCGGGCCGACCCTCGAGCCGGTCGTGCGCCTGATGGAGTCGACGGCGCGCAAGCGGCACATCGAGGTCGCGGCAGCCTTCGACCCGCGCGTGCCTCCGGCGTGGGCCGACCCCGATCAGCTGAAGCAGATCATCGTGAACCTGCTCCTGAACGCGATCGAGACCAGCTCGGCGGGCGGGCACGTGAAGCTCGACGTGCGGCCCGCGCCACCCGGCTGCGTCGTGCTCGAGGTGCGCGACGACGGGCCGGGCATCCCCGCCAACCAGCTCGAGAGCATCTTCCACCCCTTCTTCACCACCAAGGAGACGGGTACCGGCCTCGGCCTCGCCCTCGTCCACCAGATGGTGGTGGAGCACGGGGGCGAGATCACCGTCGAGAGCACGGTCGGCCGCGGCAGCGTGTTCCGGGTGGTGCTCCCCACCGCCCCCCTCGCCCTGGCGCGGACCGGGACCTGACGCGGCTCACATCCCGAGCCGCTTCATCTTCTTGAGCAGCCCCCGATAGGTGATCCCCAGCTCCTCGGCGGCGCGCGCTTTGACCCCGCCCGCGCGCGCCAGCGCGGCCTCGATCTCCTCGCGCTCGAAGGTGTCGGTGCGGTGCTGGAGGACGCTCGGCGCGGCCCCGTCGCCGGGCGTCTCCTGGAGCCGCTCGGAGAGGAGATCGTCGGTGATCGGCGCCCCCGGCGCGGCGAGCAGCACGGCCCGCTCGAGCTCGTTGGCGAGCTCGCGCACGTTGCCCGGGAACGGGTAGCGGGCGAGGAGCGCGAGCGTCTCCTCGCTCGGCTCGACGATCGGCTTCTTCACCTGGCGCGCGAGGCGGCCGAGCAAGTGGCGCGTGAGCGCCGGGATGTCCTCGCGCCGGTCGCGGAGCGGCGGGAGGCGGATCGGGAAGACGCGCAGGCGATAGTAGAGGTCCTCGCGGAAGCGGCCGGCCTTCACTTCGTCCTCGAGGTCGCGGTTGGTCGCCACGATGACGCGCGTATCGACCGTGCGGGCGCGGTTCTCGCCCACGGGGCGGACCTCCCCCTCCTGCAGCACGCGCAGGAGCTTCGCCTGGAGCGCCGGGCTGGTCTCCGAGATCTCGTCGAGAAAGAGCGTGCCGCCGCTCGCCACCTCGAAGAGACCCTTGCGGTCCTCGGTGGCGCCCGTGAAGGCGCCGCGGCGGTGGCCGAAGAGCTCGCTCTCGAGCAGCCCCTCGGAGAGCGCGGCACAGTTGACGGCGACGAAGAGGTGGTCGCGGCGCGGTCCGGCGGCGTGGATGGCGCGCGCCACCAGCTCCTTGCCGGTGCCGGTCTCGCCCTCGATGAGGACCGTGGTGCGCGAGCTGGCGACCCGAGCGATCAGCTCGAGCACGCTCCGCATCGCCGCGCTCTCGCCCACGATCTCGTTCGGCCGCTCGATCTCGCGCAGATAGGCGTTCTCGGCCGCCAGCCGTTCGTTCGCGCGCCGGAGCTCCTCCACCAGCCGCCCGTTCTCGCGCACCAGGTGGAAAGCCTCGACCGCGCGGCGGAGCGTCAGGCGCAGCTCCTCGCTCTCCCACGGCTTGGTCACGTAGCGGTAGATGCGGCTCTTGTTGATCGCCTGGATGATGGCGTCGATGTCGGTGTAGCCGGTCAGGATGATGCGTACGGCGTCGGGGCGGAGCGCCATCGAGCGCTCGAGGAACTCGGTCCCGCTCATCGCCGGCATGCGCTGGTCGGCGACGATCACGGCCGGCTCGTGCGTCTCGAGGAGCGACAGCCCCCGCGCGCCGCTCTCGGCGGTCAGCACCGCGAAGTCGTCGCCGTAGTTGAAGGTGAACGCGCGCAGGATGTCCGGCTCGTCGTCGACCAGCAGGACCGGGAACTGCCGGTAATCCAGCTCCACCGGCTCCCCTATCGGGCGTCGCTCGCCGCCCTGTCAAGCGACGCGGCGGGCTGCGTGACGGGCAGGACGATGCGGAAGGTCGCCCCCCGGCCGGGGGTGCTCTCGACCTCGATCCGCCCGCCGTGCGCCGCGAGCACGCCGTGGCTGATGGCGAGCCCGAGCCCCGTCCCGCCGCCCACGTCCTTGGTGGTGAAGAACGGGTCGAAGATGCGGCCCACCACCTCGGGCGCCATGCCAACGCCGTCGTCGCGGATGGTGACGCGCACCCGGTCGCCCTCGGCGCGCGTCGTGAGCCACAGGTTCCCGCGCTCGGGGATCGCGTCGCACGCGTTGGCGAGCAGGTTCATGAACACCTGGTTCATCTGCCCGGGGTCGCATTCGACCGGCGGCAGCGTGCCGTAGTCGCGGTGGATCTCGATCCGGTCGCGCCAGCGCGGCTCGAGCAGGCGGAGGCTCACTTCGAGCCCGTCGTGCAAATCGACCGGCTTGCGCGCCGCCTCGCCCAGGCGCGAGAAGCTGCGCAGGTCCTTCACGATGGCCGCCGTGCGCTCCGCGCCACGCGCCATCACGGCGACGATCTCGCGCGCGTCGGCGAGGAGCTCGGCGACCTCGGGGGGCGCGTCGGCCGCCGCCGTCTCCAGCCGGCGGCGGAGCGGCGCCACGCTGCTCGCGATGAACGCAACCGGATTATTGATCTCGTGCGCCACGCCGGCCACCAGGCGGCCGAGCGCGGCCATCTTCTCCGACTGCACGAGCTGGACCTCGGCGTTCTTGAGCTCGGCGTAGGCTTGCGCCAGCTCCCGGTTGGCGCCCTCGAGCTGCTGAGTCCGCTCACGCACCCGCTCCTCGAGGCGTGCGTTGAGCGCCACCAGCGCCTCGTACGAGCGCGCGTTCTCGAGTGCGATCGCGGCCTCGTGCGCGAGGGCGCGCAGGAACTCGACGTCGCCCGCCGTGTAGGGGAGCCCCGAGCGCTTGCGCCCGGCGCTCAGCACCCCCACCAGCTCCCCGCGCAGCTCGAGCGGCACGGCGAGCGCGGCGCGGAGGGCGGCGAGGTCGCCCTCGGCGGCGGAGTCGACGGCGGACAGGACCTCCCCCCTCGCCAGCCGCGGGAGGAGCGCGCTCGGGACGCCGGCTACGTCGCCCGCCGCACCCGGCGCGCCCAGGTGGAGCTGCGCCCCGGCGTTGGGAATCGCCTCGTCGACGGCGTCGCACACCAGGGCCACGATCCGCTCCCGCTTGAGCGTCGCCGCCAGCTCGGCGCCGACCGCGGCCAGGACCTGCGCGCCGTCGTAGCGGGTGCGGAAGAAGACGCGGTCGACGAAGGCTTGGAGCCGCGTGCGGAGCGGGTTGAAGAGGACGAGGACGGCGAGCGTGAAGAAGACGGGGAAGGCGCGCGAGTCGGTCACCTCCCGGGCCTGGAGGACGGTGAAGAGCACGGCGGCGGCGAGGTACGCCCCGCCGACCACGCCGGTCAGGAGGAGGTAGTAGGCGCCGCGCCGCACCGCGACGCTGCCGGCGCGGGGGGCCGGCGCGCCCGCGGCGAGGCGTGCAGTCGTGGCAGCGGTCTCCGCCATGGCCGGCACTGGAGCGGCCGAACTCTAGCGCAGCGGCCCCGCCCGACGCCAATACTCCTGGCGCAAGGTGCTGGATCACGCGCTGGGTGCAGGCGTCGGCCGCTCGGGACTGGCCCGGCTCGCGCCTAGGACGCACGCACGTGCAGCGGCAAGAGGAAGAACGACGCGAAGCTCAGGAAGAAGCAGAAGTTCGCCCCGGTCACGCGCGCGAAGCAGGCCGTGCGGGTGGAGGGCGACATGGGCCGATCGGCACGCCGCGGCTTGCCGCGACGAGCCGCGCATTATACAGACCGCGCATGGCGACGGAACGACGGCGCGAGCTCCGCCGGCGCCGCAAGCGACGCCGCGAGCGCCTGAAGCAGCGCCGCCGCGACCAGGCCAAGGAGCGCCGCCGCCAGCCACGCGCCAAGACGTAGGAGCACCCGAGACGGCGGTCCGCGGGAGCGGCGGCGCCGGATCCCGCCCCCGCGGCGGCCGACACTTCAGGCGCCGCCGCGCAGACTCTACGCCGCGGAGCGGTGCTCGTCGCCGATGACGCCGGGCAGGACGACGCGGAAGCGGCTGCCGCGCCCGAGCGTGCTGGTGACCTCGACCGTGCCGCCGAGCCGGGTGACGAACTGCTTCACGATGTAGAGCCCGAGGCCCACGCCGCCGTGGCGGCGCGTCGCCGAGCCGTCCACCTGCCGGAACATGTCGAAGATGATCGGCAGGTGCTCGGCGCCGATGCCGACGCCCGTGTCGCTCACCTCGATCACCATCGCTTCGTCGTGCAGCAGCATGCGCACCAGCACCCGCCCCTCGCTGGTGAACTTGAAGGCGTTGCTCACCAGGTTGCGGACCACGAGCGAGACCTTGGCGCGGTCGGTCATGATGCGCTGGGCGAGGTCCGGGGGCGTCTCCCACTCGAAGGCCACGCCGTCCGCGCGCGGTAGGCCGGAGGTGCTCGAGCGCAGCGCCTGGAGGAGGTCGCCGAGCGCCACGGCGGAGATCTCGACCATGTCGCGGCCGGCCTCGAGGCGGCCCACGTGCAGCGTCGCCTCGATCAGCTCGAGCAGCTCGCGCCCGCGCGCGTCGAGGCGGTCGATCAGCTCGCGCTGGCCCAGCGTGATCGGGCCGACGGCGCCCTCGCGCAGCATCTCGGTGTAGCCGATGATCACGTTGAGCGGCGTGCGCAGCTCGTGCGACATGGTCGACACGAACTCCGACTTGAGCCGGTCGGCGGCCTCCAGGTCGGCGACCAGGCGCGCGTTCTGGAGCGCGATCGAGGCGTGATGACCGAGTCCCTCGGCCAGGCGGCGCTGGCGGCGGCTGAAGCCGTGCCGGGCCGTGAGCCGGCCGGCGGCGAGGAAGCCCGCCACCCAGCCGCTGCGGAAGAGCGGGACGGCGATCCAGCTGCCCGAGCGCCAGCCGCGCGGCAGCCACATCGGGCGCACGGTCTCGCCATCGGCGACCAAGAGCTCGCGGCGCGAGATCGCCTCCTGGAGCCGCGGGAAGTCCTCGAGGCGGAAGCGCCCGTTGCCCATGGCCTCGAGGTCCCCCTCGGGAACGCCGTGCCCGCCGGTGATCCTGAAGGTCCCCGAGCGCTCGTCGAAGCGCGCCGCGACCGACCAGGGGAGATCGAGCACCTCGCTCGCGCCGCGCACCAGCAGCTGCCAGAGCGCCTCCTCGTCGAGGCAGGAGCTGAGCCCCTGTGCGAGGGAGAGGAGCACGCGCGAGACCTCGGCGTCCTCCTGCTGCTGCTCCATGGTGCGCACGTTGACGAGGGCGAGAGCCGCCTGGCGCGCGATGCCCTGCACCAGCTCCACCAGCTCCCCGGCGTCCTCCTCCTCGTAGCCGACGAAGAGCGCCCCCTCGAAGGAGCCGCGGCACACCATGGGCGCCGCGAAGCCGCGGGTGAAGGGCAGCGTCACGCGTCCGGAGACGAGCGCGTGGCTCGGGGCGGCGCCGAACTGGACCACCTCGCCCCCGCGCAGGCGCCCGACGATGGGCAGGTCCGCCGTGTAGCGGACCTCGCCCGCGCCGCCCGGCTCGACGGCCAGCCCGTGCGCCGCCGCGAGGCAGAGACCCTGGCGCTCCGCGTCCCAGAGGAAGATCTCCACGCGCGGCACGCGCACGAGGGCCACCGTGGTCTCGCACACGGCGCGCAGCAGCGCCTCGACCGTGTGCATCGCGCTCACGTGCTGCGCCACCTCGAGGAGGACGCGCACGCGCGCCGCCTCGCGATCGTTGCGGGCGAGCAGGTCGGCGCGCGCAGCGGCCAGCGCCCGGCTCCGCTCCTCCTGCACCCCGAGGAGGCCGCTCAGGTAGTGGCTGAGATAGGCGCAGAGCGCATCGACCGTGGTGACGGCCATGATCACCAGGACGACGAAGCCCCACTCGCCGTAGGCCTCCGGGCGATAGAAGCCACCGGATCCGAAGTGTGCGACGATCCCGCCGAGCTCGCTGACGCCGAGGAGCGCGAGCTCCAGGGTGGCGAGCGCAACGTGGACGAAGGCCAGGGGCAACGGCAGCACGGCGCCGTAGGCGAAGAAGGCCGGCGCGAAGAAGAGGACACCGAGGCTGGTGAGGCCGCCCCCGAAGTGAAGGAGGAGCACCAGCGAGACGGTGTCGAGCGCGACCTGCGCGTTGACCAGGGCGGTGACCCGCGCGGGGCGCTCGAAGCGCAGGAGGCGGCCGCCGACCTCGTTGTAGATGCAGACGGCGAGCGCGACCGCCAGCACCGGCATGAGCGCCAACTCGTCGGGGAGCACGAGCTTCTCGAGGATGGCGACCGACAGCCCGGCCAGGACCGTGATCCGGCGCAGGGCGACCATCCACAGGACGAGGTCATGGCGCAGGCGCGGGGCGCTCGGCGGCATGCCGTCGATAGCAAGCGTTGCGCCAGCGCTGCGAGCGGGTGGGGCGTCCGGATCTCCTTGAAAGCACGACCGTTGCATCCCGGAGGACGCCATGGCACTCGCCATGCGGCGGCACCGGCAGTGTCACAGGTGGCACGCGGGCTGGCTAGGGCGTCCCAGCCGCCAGCCAGCCGGTCAGGCGGCCGAGCTCCTCGCGCCCGCGCTCCCAGAGGAGGGTGCGGGCCTGGCGGGGACGCCAGAGACCGCTCGACTCGCCGACCAGCCCCGGTGCCGGATCGCGCACCACGGTTGCGCGCAGGAACGGGAACCGGTCGATCAGCGCGGCCACCTCCGAGTCCCCGAAGAAGGACGCCGTCTCGGGGGCGGGCAGGTGGCGCGGGCGGCGCTCGCGCTCGCGCTGGGTCTCCTCGCTTGCCCACGCGACCGCCGCCCCCTCGTAGTACGAGAGCACGGTGCGGAGCCCGCTCAGCACCGCCGCCGGCGCCGCCTCGCGCGCGGCGAGGGTCTCGACCTGGCGGCTCAGCTCGAGGACGTCCTTCTGGTAGGGGGCGAGGCTCGGGCGCGGCCGGCCCTCGCCGGCGAGGGTGGAGAGCCCCTGCGTCACCTCGTCGACGCTCACGTGCGTCTCGGGAGGGAGCGGCGAGGGCGGCCGGGTGGCGACCAGTGCGCGCACGCTCGGCGCCTCCGCCGACGGCGGCGGGGCCACGGCGGCGACGGCGCGCTCCCAGAGGAGGGTGCGGGCCTGGCGGGGACGCCAGAGACCGCTCGACTCGCCGACCAGCCCCGGTGCCGGATCGCGCACCACGGTTGCGCGCAGGAACGGGAACCGGTCGATCAGCGCGGCCA
>JBKPBB010000467.1:0-1611 GCA_046744245.1 Thermodesulfobacteriota bacterium | reverse complement strand
GGGCGCGCCGGGCGAGACGACGCTGCACCGGCGGCGCGAGCGGCCGCACGGCGCGCGGCGGCGCGAGGCCGCGGAGCACGGTCATCGTGCACCGTCGGGCCCACGCCGGCCGAGCGCAACCCCGGTGTCCCCGCGGGGCGATCATCTGCCGGACTTGCGCGCCCGACCGCGGGCAGCTTCCATCCCTCCCGGCAACTCCTGCCCGGCGCCTGGCCTCCCGAGCCCGGACGCGCTAACCCTGAAGCGCGATGCGCAACGCCGAGCTGGCCCGCGTCTTCCGGGACATCGCCGCCTACCTCGACATGGACGACGTGCCCTTCAAGCCGCGCGCCTACGAGAAGGCGGCGCAGGCGATCGAGTCGCACGACCGGCCGCTCGACGCGGTCTACCGCGCGGGCGGCGTGAAGGCCCTGCGCGAGATCCCCGGCATCGGCGCCTCGATGGCCGAGAAGCTGGAGGAGCTGCTCGCGAGCGGGAAATGCAAGCTGCGCGAGGAGTATCACCGCCGCATGCCCGTCGATCTGGCCGCGCTGACCGCGCTCGAGGGCGTGGGGCCGAAGGCGGTGAAGGTCCTCTACGAGCGGCTCGGCGTGCGCACGCTCGCCGACCTCGAAGCCGCGGCGCGCGCCGGGAAGGTCCGCGCCCTGCCCCACTTCGGCGAGAAGAGCGAGCAGAAGATCCTGAAGGCGCTCGCCTTCGTGCAGACGAGCGGGCAGCGTACGCCGCTCGCCGCCGTGCGGCCCGTGATCGACGAGCTGGCCGCGGCGCTTGCGCGCGTGCCGGGTGTGGCGCGCGTCGAGGTCGCGGGCTCGATCCGCCGCCGCAAGGAGACCGTCGGCGACGCCGACCTCCTCGCCCTTGCCCGCACGACCGAGGGCGCGATCGCCGCCTTCGCGAAGCTCGCGCCGGTGGCGCGCGTCCTCGGCCAGGGCGACACCAAGTGCAGCGTGAAGCTCCAGGACGGGCTCCAGGTGGATCTGCGCGTGGTCCCCGAGGAGAGCTTCGGCGCGGCGCTCCTCTACTTCACGGGGAGCAAGGCGCACAACGTCGCGCTCCGCCAGCTCGCCATCAAGAAGGGCTGGAAGCTGAACGAGTACGGCCTCTTTCGCGGCACGCGACGCATCGCGGGCCGCACCGAGCAGGAGATCTACGACCGCCTCGGCCTCGCCTGGATCCCGCCCGAACTGCGCGAGGACCAGGGCGAGATCGACGCGGCGCGCGCGGGCACGCTGCCGCGACTGGTCGAGCCGGGCGATCTCCGCGGCGACCTCCAGACGCAGACCAACTGGACCGACGGCGCCGACTCGCTGGAGGCGATGGCGCGCGCCGCGAAGGAAGCGGGCCTCGCATACGTCGCCATCACCGACCACACCGTGAGCCTCGCCATGACGGGCGGCTGTGACGCGAGGAAGCTCCGCCGCCAGCGGCGCGAGATCGAGCGCCTCGACGCGAAGCTCGACGGCATCCGCCTGCTCGCCGGCGCCGAGGTCAACATCAACCGGGACGGCACGCTCGACATCGACGACGAGACGCTCGCCCAGCTCGACGTGGTCGGCATCGCGGTCCACTCGCACTTCAACCTCCCGCGCCGGGAGCAGACCGACCGGATCG
>JBKPBB010000101.1:0-7556 GCA_046744245.1 Thermodesulfobacteriota bacterium | reverse complement strand
GCTGGAGGCGGCGCGCGAGGAGCGCGCGCGCCTGGACGTCACGCTGACCGAGCGCCGCCTTGCGCTCGAGCACGTGGCCACGCAGCTCGCCGAGCGCTACGGCCTCGGTCCGGAGGCGCTCGCCGACGTGCCGCCGGCCGACGATGGGCGGGACGACGAACGGGCGGCGCGGGTGGAGGCGCTGCGGGCGCGCCTCGCGCGCCTGGGCGACGTGAACCCGGCCGCGCTGACCGAGCTCGAGGAGCTGCGCAGCCGGGACGAATTCCTGGTCGGCCAGCGCACCGACCTGGAGCGCTCGCTCGACGACCTGCGGCGCACGATCACGAAGCTCATCCGGACCTCGCGCCGGCGCTTCGAGGAGACCTTCGCGGCCGCCAACGAGAAGCTCGCGGAGGTGTTCCCGAAACTCTTCCCGGGGGGCAAGGCCCGCCTGGAGCAGACCGAGCCCGAGGAGGGCGGCGAGCCCGGGGTCGAGATCGTGGTCCAGCCGGCGGGAAAGAAGCTGCAGTCGCTCGGCCTGCTCTCCGGCGGCGAGAAGGCGCTCACGGCCGTCGCCATGATCCTCTCCCTGTTCCTGATCCGGCCGACGCCGTTCTGTCTGCTCGACGAGGTGGACGCCCCGCTCGACGAGGCCAACATCGGGCGCTTCAACCAGCTGATCCAGGACATGGCGACGGGCTCGCAGTTCGTCCTGATCACGCACAACCGGCGCACCATGGAGGCCGCCGATACGCTCTACGGCATCACGATGGAGCAGGCCGGCGTGTCGAAGGTGGTGTCGGTTCGCCTGCGCGCCGCGGCGTAGGAGTCTGTTCGGGGTAACCATGGTGAGCGAGGCGAACGAGCCGGGGAGCGAGAGCGGCAAGCGCAGCGACGACCGACGAGGTGCGGCGCGCGGGACGCGCGCCGGGAGTTGGTCGCCGCAGGAGGGAGGAGCGAGCAGCCATCTGGCAGCGCGGCTGCCGCCGCGCTCCCCCGGATCGTTCGCCGGAGCCGCCATGGTTGCCCGGACAGCCTCCTGAGTCGTCGGGCACCGCATGGAGCCGTCGTGGATCGCCGTCGCCGGGGCGGCGCTCGTGCCGCTGGGCCTCGTGGTCGCCTACCTGAGGGCGCGCCGGCGACGCGCTGCGCACGTGGCGCCGCCTGCGGCGCCGCCGGTCGACCGGCTCCGCCAGGGTCTCCTCTCGACACGACGTCGGCTGGCGGCCGAGCTGGAGGCTGCCCTCGGACGCGGTGCCACGGAGCCCTCGCGGGCGCTCGGGGCGCTGGAAGAGGCGCTGGTCGCGGCCGATGTCGGGGTCCGGACCTCGGCCGAGCTGGTGGCGCGCGTGCGGACCCGCGTCGGGCGCACGGCGAGCGGCGCGGAGATCCGCCAGGCGCTCCAGGAGGAGGTGGAGGCGGTCCTCGGGGTGGTCGCGGAGCCGACGCCGACTGCGTGCCCGTGGGTCGTCCTGGTGACGGGCGTGAACGGCGTCGGCAAGACGACCACCATCGGGAAGCTGGCCGCACGCCACGCGGCCGCGGGGCGGAGCGTCCTGCTGGTGGCCGGGGACACGTTCCGGGCGGCCGCGATCGACCAGCTGGCGGTGTGGGCCGCGCGCACGGGGGCCGAGCTGGTGCGCCAGGCGCCGGGCGCGAACCCTTCGGCGGTCGTCTTCGACGGCATGAAGGCCGCGCTCGCGCGGGCGGTCGACGTCGTCCTGGTCGACACGGCCGGGCGGCTGCACACGCGCACGAATCTGATGGAGGAACTCCGCAAGACGCAGCGCGTGATCGCGCGCGAGGTCCCCGGGGCGCCACACGAGACGTTGCTCGTTCTCGATGCGACCACCGGGCAGAACGCCATTGCGCAGGCGCGGACCTTCACCGAAGCGCTCGGGGTCACCGGGATCATCCTCACCAAGCTCGATGGGACCGCGCGCGGGGGGGTCGCGATCGCCATCCGCGAGCAGACCGGGCTCCCGATCCGCTACCTGGGCGTGGGGGAAGGCACGGAGGATCTGCGGCCCTTCGAGGCGCACCAGTTCGCGCTGGCGCTGCTCGAGCCGGACGTGCCCGCCGCCGAGCGGGCACGTTTCGCTTGACTCCGAGTTCCGCAGCGCACTAGTGTCCCGGGCCGTTCGCACCGTGGCCGCCATGAGCCGAGAGAGCGCAGAGACCTTCTTCGCACGCCCCGAAGGAGTCGAGGACGAGCGCGAGGCGCTCGCCCTTCGGCTGGCGAAGATCGAGCGCGCCTACCAGGAGCTCGCCGAGCGCCTGAGCGGGTACGAGCGCGAGCGGGCGGAGATCAAGGCCCGGCTGCAAGGCATTCTCGCCCGGCTCGGGACGGTTCGTTAGCGTCCCCGCCCCACGCGGGCAGGACGGAGCGGGCGCTCGCCGCGTTGCACATCGGGCAGGACTTGCATAAAGTGCGCCACGCTCATGCCAACCCGGCTGAATGACCGAGCCGCAGCTGTGGCCTCGGCTACTGAAGGAGTCCGACGGACAAGACAAGCAAGCTTGACTGAGCTCCTGAGTGGGCTCGCCGACGCGCGGGGAGACGGGGCGGGGGTGCGGGATACCACAATCATGCTGTCGACGCACGATCGAAGCGATCCGATGACTGTGATCTCAACGGCCGGCAGGCGCCTGCGCGCCGCGGCTTCTCCATCCGGCGGCAGGGCGCGTAGCACCGCTTCGTAGCCGCACCGCCGGCACCCGACCAGTCCCCCTCCGTTGGCAGCTGCGCTGGCAGCCATGGGGGACACGTACGACCAGGACAAGCGCCTCATCCGGGACCGACTCCGGGCGCGCCGCTCGCGGCTCTCGCCGGGCGAAGTCGCCCGCCTGTCGGCCGCAGCTTGCGCCCAGCTGCTCGGGTCCCCCGTCTTCGCCCGCGCGCGCCACATCGCGGCCTATGCCGCGGCCGACAACGAGCTCGATCCGGCGCTGCTGGTCGAGGCCGCCCTCGCGGCCGGGAAGAACGTCTACCTTCCCGTGACGAGCAGGGAGCGCTTCGACTTCGTCGGCCTGCCGGTCGCCCGGCCCGGGCAGGAGGCCGGTGGAGCACCCGAGCCGCCGGGCGGCCCCTGTCTTCCTCCGGAGGCGGATGGCGTGGTGTTCCTCGTGCCCGGGGTGGCCTTCGACGCTCGCGGGGTGCGTCTCGGCCGCGGCATCGGCTGGTACGACCGGGCGCTCGCGCGGCATCCTCGCGGCATCCGGGTCGGGCTCGCCTACGGATTCCAGGTGGTGCCGCGCCTGCCCGAGGCCCCGTGGGACGTGCGCATGCACGCCATCGTCACCGAAGCGGGCTCGATCGGCGCGGCGCTCGCACAATGAAGGAGAACCGACCATGACCGTGGTGAACGCAATCGTCCTGCTGCTGGGGATCGGTCTCGGGGCGGGCGCCTTCTGGTTCGTCGGCCGTCTCCGTCGCCGTCGGCTCGCGGAGCTCGAGAGCGGGGCGCATGCCACGGCGGCGCGCATCGTCGAGGAAGCGCGCAAGGAAGGCGACGCGATCCGCAAGGAGGCGCAGAGCCAGGCGGCGGACCTGGTCAGCCGCGCCAAGGCGGACTGGGAGCGCGAGGCGCGGGATCATCGCAGCGAGCTGATCGCGCTCGAGAAACGGGTGGCGCAGAAGGAAGAGAGCATCGAGCGGAAAATCGAGATCTTCGGGCAGCGCGAGGGCGAGCTGGCCAAGCGCGAGGAGGGATTGCGGCAGAAGGAGGGCGCGCTCGAGGGACGCCGGGTCGAGTACGAGCGACTCGTCGACGCGGTCCGGGAGAAGCTCGAGCAGACCGCCGGCATGACGCGCGACGAGGCCAAGAAGACCCTCGTCGAGCAGATGCGCGACGAGGCCCGCCACGACGCGGCCCGGCACATCCGGCAGATCGAGAGTGAGGCGCGCGAGGAGGCCGATCGCCGCGCCAAGAAGATCGTCTCGATCGCCATCGAGCGCCTGGCGGGGGAGTTCGTCACCGAGCGCACGGTCTCGGTCGTCCCGCTCCCCAGCGACGACATGAAGGGGCGCATCATCGGCCGCGAGGGGCGGAACATCCGGGCCATCGAGGCGGCGACCGGGGTGGACCTCATCATCGACGACACCCCGGAGGTGGTCGTGATCTCGTGCCACAACCCCATCCGGCGCGAGCTGGCCCGCCTGACGCTCGAGCGTCTCGTCTCCGATGGGCGCATTCACCCCGGCCGGATCGAGGAGGTGGTGCGCAAGGCGGAGGAGGAGCTCGACAACGCGATCCGCGAAGCCGGACAGCGCGCCGTGCTCGAGGTCGGGGTGCACGGCATCCATCCCGAGCTGATCAAGCTGATCGGCATGCTCAAGTACCGCTACAGCTACGCGCAGAACGTGCTCATGCACTCGATCGAGGCCGCCTTCATCGCCGGCGCGATGGCGGCCGAGCTCGGGCTCAACGAGAAGCAGGCGCGGCGGGCCGCGCTGCTGCACGACATCGGCAAGGCGCTCACCCACGAGGTGGAGGGGTCGCACGCGATCATCGGCGGCGAGATCGCCCGCAAGTACGGCGAGTCGGCGAAGATCGTGAACGCCATCGCGGCGCACCACGAGGAGGTGCGCGCCGAGACCATCCTGGCGCCGCTGGTCGATGCGGCCGACGCGCTCTCCGGGGCGCGTCCCGGGGCGCGGCGCGAGGTGCTCGAGAGCTACGTGAAGCGGCTCGAGGACCTCGAGCGCATCAGCAACTCGTTCCGGGGGGTCGAGAAATCCTTCGCCGTTCAGGCGGGCCGCGAGATCCGCATCATCGTCGACCCGGGAACCGTGCCGGACGATCAGGCGGCCCTGCTGGCGCGCGACGTGGCGCGCAAGATCGAACAGGAAATGACCTACCCCGGGCAGATCAAGGTGACCGTCATCCGGGAGACGCGCGCGAGCGACCTGGCGCGCTGACGGATGCGGCTCCTCTTCCTCGGCGACGTCGTCGGCCGTCCCGGCCGGCGAGCCCTCGGTGTCCTCCTCCCGCGCCTCGTCGCGCGCGAGGCGGTGCAGTTCGTGGTCGCCAACGGCGAGAATGCGTCGGGCGGCAAGGGTATCGACCCGGAGGGCGCGGAAGAGCTGCTCGACGCGGGCGTCGACGTGCTCACGTCGGGCAACCACATCTGGCAGCACACCGCGATCCTCGACTACCTGCGCGAGACCCGCCGGCTGCTCCGGCCGCTGAACCTGGCGCCCGGCGTCCCGGGCACGGGCGCGGTCGTGCACGCGACCAAGCGGCCCGGGCCGCGCGTGGGCGTGCTCAACCTGATCGGCCGGGTGTTCATGGGCCCCGCCGAGTGCCCGTTTCACGCCGCCGAGCAGGCGGTCGCGGAGCTGCGGCGGGAAACTCCCGTGATCCTGGTCGACATGCACGGCGAGGCGACCTCCGAGAAGGTCGCGATGGGACGCTTCCTCGACGGCAAGGTGTCGGCCGTCGTCGGCAGCCACACTCACGTGCAGACCGCCGACGAGTCGATCCTGCCCGCGGGGACGGCCTATCTGACCGACGCGGGCATGTGCGGCCCCGAGGGCTCGGTCCTCGGCGTGAAGACCGAGCAGGTCCTGCGCCGCTTCCTCACCCAGATGCCGACCCGCTTCGAGGTGGCGTCGGGCCCGGTGCTCGTGCAGGGCGCGCTGATCGACGTCGACGAAGCCAGCGGCCGTGCAACGGCGATCCGTCGCGTGCAGGAGCGGGTGACCACGTGACGGCCGAGGCGCAGCTCGCGGCACTGCGGCACGGCGTGGTGAGCATCCTTCCCGAGGAGGAGCTGCTCGCGCGTCTCCAGACCGGCAGGCCGCTGCGCGTGAAGCTCGGGGTGGATCCGACGGCCCCGGACATTCATCTCGGGCACACGGTGCCGTTGGTGAAGCTGCGCCAGTTTCAGGACCTCGGGCACCAGGCGGTGCTGATCATCGGCGATTTCACGGCCCTGATCGGCGACCCGAGCGGGCGCTCCACCACCCGGCCGGTCCTCTCCCGGGCGGAGGTCGAGGCCAACGCGCGCACCTTTGCCGAGCAGGTCTTCAAGATCCTCGACCGCCAGCAGACCGAGGTGCGCTACAACGGGGAGTGGCTGTCGAAGCTGTCGCTCGAGGACGTCGTGCGCCTGACCGCCAGGATGACCGTCGCACGCATGTTGGAGCGAGAGGACTTCCAGCAACGCTACGCGGCGGGTACGCCGATCGGCTTGCACGAGTTCCTCTATCCCCTCATGCAAGGGTACGACTCGGTCGCGGTGCGGGCGGACGTGGAGCTCGGCGGCACCGACCAGACGTTCAACCTCCTGGTGGGCCGTGACCTGCAGCGCGACGCAGGGCAGGCGGGCCAGGTCGCCATGGTCCTGCCGCTGCTCGAGGGCACCGACGGCGTGCAGAAGATGTCCAAGAGCCTCGGCAACCACATCGGGATCGCGGAGCCGCCCGAGGAGATGTACGGCAAGGTGATGTCGCTCAGCGACGCCCTCATGTTGCGCTACTACGACCTGCTGAGCCGAGCCGACGCGGAGCGGCGGGAAGGGGTGCGCCAGGGACGCGTCCACCCCATGGAGGCGAAGAAGGCGCTGGCGGCCGAGCTGGTCGAGCGCTTTCACGGTCGCCGCGGCGCCGAGGCCGCGGGGCAGTTCTTCGAGGAGCGGTTCCAGAAACGGACGGCGCACCGGCCCGAGCCTGTACGCCTCGCCACCGAAGCAAACGAGGTGTGGATCTGCCAGCTCATGAAGGACGTGCGCTTCGCCCGCTCGACCAGCGAGGCCCGCCGGCTGGTGGCGCAGGGAGCGGTCAAGGTCGACGGCCGGCCAGTCGGCATCGACTATCGGTTCCGGCGCGGGCGCGACCGCCTCCTGGCGGTGGGCAGCCGCCGGCTGGCGGAGATCAGCTTCGAGGAGCCCAACCCGCCAGAGGGGTGCTCTTGACACTCTGCGTGATGGCGTCTATAAGAACCGGTCTGCCCGTAGCTCAGTGCCGGTCTTTGAAAACTAAATAGTAGCGCCCCTTTTCCAAACTTTACGAAGTGCGGAGAAGGTCCCAAGCGTAGTGATCATGGACAACGCGAGACTGTTTTGTCCGGGCCAGGTTGGCGAAGGCTCGTTCGATTCGTCCGCCCTCGGCACCATGCGGTGCGAGGGCGTGCTCCAGCTCAACTGGAGAGTTTGATCCTGGCTCAGAACGAACGCTGGCGGCGTGCCTAACACATGCAAGTCGCGCGAGAAAGGGGGGGCAACTCCCTGAGTAAAGCGGCGAACGGGTGAGTAACACGTAGGTAACCTACCCTCGAGTCTAGAATAACCTACCGAAAGGTGGGCTAATGCCGGATATGACCACGGGGACTTCGGTCTCTGCGGTGAAAGGTGGCCTCTGCTTGCAAGCTACCGCTCGAAGCTGGGCCTGCGCGCCATTAGCTAGTTGGTGGGGTAACGGCCCACCAAGGCGTTGATGGCTAGCTGGTCTGAGAGGATGGCCAGCCACACTGGGACTGAAACACGGCCCAGACTCCTACGGGAGGCAGCAGTGGGGGATATTGCGCAATGGGCGAAAGCCTGACGCAGCGACGCCGCGTGGGTGATGAAGGCCT
>JBKPBB010000028.1:0-6423 GCA_046744245.1 Thermodesulfobacteriota bacterium | reverse complement strand
GGTTGTGACCGCTAGCCGCTGCCGCCCCATCTAAGGCATCGCACCCAGGGTGGCGTCAGCCGCAGGCCGGTGCGAGTGCATGGCGGGCGTCTTGACGACACGGCACAGCTTGCCGCCACGAGGGCATCGGACGTTCACTCTCCGGCTGTCGCGGGCTCCCCGCGCTCATGCCGCAATGTACGTGGTCCGCCTTACACCGGCGCTCCCTCGATGACGCTGTAGATCGACGGCGCGTCGGCGGGGACGACGGCGCTCAGCTCGAAGCCGGCCGACCTGAGCAGCGCCCCGAACTCGGCCTCGGTCCGCTCGCGGCCCCCGGCCACCGCCAGCATGTTGAGGTCGCTCATCACCATGCGCTGATGGGCCTCGGAACGCTCCACTCTCGCCGGCAGCACCGGCTCGACGAGCAGGAGCTTGCCGTGCGCCGGCATCGCCCGGCGGCAGTTCTCGAGGATCGCGACGCTGCGCTCGTCGTCCCAGTCGTGGATGACGCTCTTCAGGAGGTAGGCGTCGGCGCCGCTCGGCAGCGGCTGGACGAAGAAGTCTCCCTCGGCGACCTGGCAGCGGTCCGCCACGCCCGCAGCCTCGAGATGTCTCCGGGCGCCTGCGACTCCCGTCGGCAGGTCGAAGACGGTGCCGCGCAGCCCGGGGGTGGCCGCGAGGATCGCGGCGAGGAGCGTGCCGTTGCCGCCCCCGACGTCGACGATGGTGCGGAAGCGGGAGAAGTCGTAGGCGGCGATGACGGCGGGCGCCGCCCAGCGAGTGCCTTCGGTCATGGCCTCGTGGAAGATCGCGGCGGCCTCCGGGTGGCGGGCGAAGTAGTCGAAGGTGCCCATGCCGAAGACGTGATCGAACGCGGTCTCCCCGGTGCGCACGCTGTGGAGCAGGCTGCCCCACGCCCGCCACACGGGCTCGTCGACGAAGAGGAGCGCGAGGTTGCGCACGGAGCCCGGGACCCCCGGCCGCAGCAGTGCGCCGAAGGAGGTCAGCTCGAAGCGTCCGGGCTCGATCTCGTCGACCACGCCGACCACGGCGAGCCCGCGCAGCAGCCGGCGGAGGGACGGCGCATGGGTTCCCGTTGCCCGCGCCAGCTCGTCGCCGCTCCTCGCGCCGTCCTGGAGGAGCTCTGCGATGCCCAGGCGGGCGGCGACGTAGATCACCTGGGAGGTCATGTACGCCGTGATCATCGGGAACACGGATGAGACAGACGGCGGCGGGCCCTCGCGCTCGGCCGGATTCATGTCCCCGGGCGGTACGTGCCGAAGCTCCAGAGGTGCCCCTCGAGGTCCCGGACGGAGTACCCGCGGGAGCCGTAGTCCGTGTCCTCGAGCTCCATCACGATCTCGGCGCCCGCGGCCTTCGCGCGCGCGTAGTGCGCGTCCACGTCCTCGACGTAGACGTACACTCCCTGCTTCACGGTGTCCCACGGGTTGTCGGTGCCGGGCCCCTGCTTTCCCGACCCGAGCATGATCACGCCGGGGCCGAGCTTCATCTGCGCGTGGGCGATGGTCCCCTCGGGGCCCGGCACCACCATCTGATGCTCGAAGCCGAACGCCCCGCCGAGCCACTCGAGAGCGGCGGGTCCGTTCTTGTATCGCAGAACGGGGAAGATGTTCGGGCTCGCCTCCGGTGGATACTTGGCCATCTGACTCGTTCCTCCTTTCTCAGTCGTCGGTGTGGCGCGGCATGCGCTACGCCCTGCGGACGATCTCCGCGAGCTCGATCACGTTGCCGTCCGGATCGCGAACGAAGACGGCGATCTCGCCCCCGAGGTTGATCGGCCCCTCGGTGATCGCGATGCCCTGCTCCTCTAGGGCACGCACCGTCTCGTCCATGGAGGTCACGCGAAACGAGGCGTGGGTGTAGCCCGGATACCTGGGCGCGACGTCCATGAGGACGTTCTTCCCGCCGTTGTCGTCGTTGCTGTTGATGATGAGATTCAGCTCCACTCCGGCACCATTGCGCAGCCCCGCGACCCGGTGCGCCTCGCTGTGCCAGACCATCTCGAAGCCGAGGCGGTGATAGAAGTCACGCGACCGCTGGAGCTCTCTCACCCGGATCCCGATGTGGTTGATCCCACTCAGCTCGACGTTGGCCATGTCAGCCGTACAAGGCGGCAAAGCGCTTCTGCATCTCCTCGGCCGACACGTCCTCCCGGTGTGTCGCGATCATCCAGACGTGTCCGAAGGGGTCCGCCAAGGTGCCCGACCGGTCGCCGTAGAACTGATCCTGCACCGGCCGCAGCATCTTCGCGCCGGCAGCGACCGCCTGTCTCGCCACGGCGTCCACGTCCTCGACGTAGAGATGGATGGCCACCGGTGAGCCGCCGAGCGACTGCGGGCCGCGGAAGCCCATCTCCGGGAACTCGTCGGCGAGCATGATGGGCGCGGCGCCGATCTTGATCTCGGCGTGCCCGATCTTCCCATCGGGCTGCGTCAGGCGCATCAGCTCCGTTGCCCCGAAGGCCTTCCGGTAGAACTCGATGGCGCTGGCCGCGCCCCTGACGCAGAGGTACGGCGTCGCACGGTCGTAGCCCTCCGGGATGGGTCTTGCTCTGCTCGTCATGCATCCCTCCTCTAGACGGCGCGGCGCGGGTCCTCCGCCCACGAGATCTCGGTCGTCTTCTCCGGCGTCCCGAAAAACATCGTCACGGCGGGGCGCGCGAGCTGGCGGTGCCACAGCCCCCGGGGACAGACGAAGACGGAGCCCGCGCGCACGGTCACGTGCGCCGGCCCGCCGTCGGTCAGCACGGTGACGTCGACCTCTCCCTCGAGCGGGTGGAGCAGCTCGTCGCCGTCGGGATGGCGTTCCCACGGCGTCAGCCCCGAGTAGCGCATCACGCCGAGCGTGCACTGGTCGAGCGACGCGATCGGTCGCACGGCCGCGTCCGCTTCCTCGGCGGTCGTGTTCGACGTGATCGCGAGCTCGGGGAGACCGCTCAGCGCGGCGCGCAGGTCGTGCGCGACCAGGGCCGCCGCTCCACGGCCGCGGCGCGTCCCGGTGCCCGCCCGGCCGCGGCCCTTGCGCCGCGGCTCCTGCGCGTCCGAGTGCTCCGTGCCTTCCCCCGGCGTCGCGAAGAGCATCGACAGGGGCGACCGCGGCAGCACCCGGTGCCACAGCCCCCGGGGGCAGATGAAGATGGAGCCGGCGCGTGCGGTCGAGCGCACCGGCCCGCCGTCGGTCAGCGTGACGACGTCCGCCTCGCCCTCGAGAATGTGGAGCAGCTCGTCGCCGGCGGGATGGCGTTCCCAGTGCGAGCCCTCCGAGAAGCGCGACACGCCGATCGTGCACCGGTTGAGCGAGGCGAGGAAGCGCATCGTCATCGCCGGGAGATCGGCCAGCGCGGCGCGGACGTCGTGCGCGACCATCCTGGGCTCGCTGGCCAGCTCCTCGAGCCGGGCGCGGATGTCCTCCTCCGTCACCAGGGGTCTCCCCGCGCTCGGGGCGGGTGCGGCAGGCTCGCCCCTGCCCCGCGCCACCGACAGAAGCTCCGCCCGCAAGCGCGCCTTGAACGCCTCGCGCGGCAGATCGCGGAGCTCGGCGGCGAGGCGAAGGAGCGCCGCGAGGCGGGGATTCATGCGCGGCAAGGGGGCATGCGGATCCGCCATCATGAGATCCACCGCGTCGTCGAGCTCCTCGGTGCCAGTGCGCTCAGTCATTCGTGTCACTCAACCGCGCCCGCAGGTTCTGCAGGCCGCGGAGCTGGAGCTGCTTCACGGCACCTTCCGTGCGCCCGAGCTCGTGTGCGATCTCGCGGATCCGCTTCTGCTCGGCGAAGCGCATGACGATGACGCGGTGCTGATCCGGGGGGAGCCGCTCGACGAGCCGGAAGAGGTGCGCGCGCTGCTCGATCTCCTCGAGGCCGACCTCGGGAGGAGGGTCGGGGCTGGGCACGTCGCGCTCTTTCGCCGCGCGTTTCGACCGGTCGACGATCGCATTGGCGGCGATCCTGAAGAGCCACGCAGCGAAGGGCACGCCGCGCCATTCGAAGCGGCCGATACTTGCAAGCGCGTCGTGGAACACCTCGGAGGTGAGGTCTTCGGCCTCGTCGCGGTCGCGGACGCGGCGCGCGACGAAGGCATACACACGTTCGAAGTTGTCTTCGTACAGCGCGGCGAAGCGGCTCGGGTCCCTCTGCGCGGCCTCGATCAGAAGCCGCTCGGCCTCCTCCTTCGCGGGCGCCTTCAAGGCGAGCTCCCCACCGGCCATCGGCTTCTCACCTTATGAACTGCCGGCGCACGCAAAAGGTCACGGTGGGGCGGCTACAGCACGGCCTCCGCCAGCAGCCGCACGGCCGCCACGTCCCGCGTCCCGGCGAGGAGCGTCGTGACCGGGCTCTCCTGCCACGCCGCCAGCCGGTCGCGAATCCGCGCCGCGCTGCCCGCGAGCGAGATCTCGTCCGCGAGCCGATCCGGCACCGCGGCCACCGCCTCCGCCCGCTGCCCCGCCAGGAAGAGCTCCTGCACCCGTCGCGCCTCCGCCTCGAAGCCGAGGCGGGCGATCAGGTTCAGGTGGAAGTTCTTCGCCGCCGCGCCCATGCCGCCGATGTAGAAGGCGAGCATGAACTTGATCGGCAGCAGCGCCTGCTCGAGGTCGTCGTTCAGCGAGACGGTCGCCGGGCAGGCGATCGCGAAGCCCGGGCGCGCGCCGCGGAGCGACTCCGCATAGACGTGCGTGCGATACGGTGAGTAGAAGAGCGGCAGCCAGCCGTCGGCGATCTCGGTCGCGAGCGCGACGTTCTTCGGCCCCTCCGCACCGAGGTAGATCGGGATCTCGGCGCGCAGCGGCCGCACGATCAGCTTGAGCGGCTTGCCGAGCCGTGCGCCGCCGGGAAGGGGCAGCTGGTAGTGCTCGCCCTGGAACGTGACCGGCCCCTCGCGCCGGAGCATCGCGCGCAGCAGCCGGACGAACTCGCGCGTGCGGCCCATCGGCCTCGGGAAGGGCTGGCCGTACCAGCCCTCGACCACCTGCGGGCCCGACACGCCGATGCCGAGGACGAGCCGCCCGCCCGAGAGATGGTCGATGGTGGCCGCCGTCATCGCGGCGCAGGCCGGTGTGCGCGCGGAGACCTGCATGATGGCGGTGCCGAGCTTGATGCGCGAGGTGCGCGCGCCGACCCAGCAGAGCGGCGAGAAGACGTCCGAGCCGTACGCCTCCGCGGTCCACACCGACTCGTAGCCGAGGCGCTCCGCCTCCTGCACGAGGTCGGTCGGGTCCCACGGGTCGGGCATCCAGTAGCCGAGCATCAGGCCGAGGCGCATGGGGTCCTCCCTCAATCGAAGCGCACGAGCGCGTGCTCGGCGTGGAAGCCCGGGCCGTAGATGTCCTTGCCCGAGAAGTACATGGGGTCCTTCGCGGTCGCGAGCATGGCGCACACCCGGCCCGGGTTCTCGACCGGGAGCGCCTTGGACGCGTCGAAGCCGAACTCGGCGAGCTCGGCCGCCATCCGCTCCGTCCCGACGAAGCCCGGCATGAGTCCGATGACGGCGATGTTGTACGGGCGGAGCTCCTTCGCGAGCCCGGGCACCATGCGGTTCAGGGCCGCCTTGGAGAGCGAATAGCCGAGGCCCCAGCCGCCCTGGCCGATCGGCGCCGGCGTCTCCCGCTCGCCCGCGCTCGAGGTGATGTTGATGACGATGCCGCCGCCCTGGCGCTTCATCGCCGGCAGGCAGAGCTTCACGAGGTGCAGCGGCGCGATCACGTTGCAGAGCATCATCTGCTCGATCAGGTCGACCGGCGTCTCCTCGAAGGGGTCCATGTGCCCCGGGCCGACGTAGCGGCCGTTGTTGACCAGCACGTCGATCCGCCCGAAGCGGGCGAGGGCGGCGTCGACCGCCGCCGGCCAGTCCTCGCGCGCGGCGAGGTCGAGCTTCACGACCAGGGCGTCGGCGCCGAGCGCCCGCACCTCGCGCCCCGTCGCCTCGAGGCTACCAGGCAGCGGCGTGGTGAGCGACTTCTTCACCGTGGAGGAATGTTCGAGCCGCTCCGCGCCGGTCACGGTGCGCGCCGCCACCACCACGTCGAAGCCGCGCCGCGCCAGCTCGAGCGCGCACGCCCGCCCGATGCCGCGGCTCGCGCCGGTCACGAACGCGACCCGTCGCTCGGCCATGCCGCGCTTCCTAGCCCCGCCGCGCGCGCGGGGTCAAACTCAGCCGGGGATGTGCACCAGCTCGAGCTTGATGCCGTCGGGGTCCGTGAAGAAGACGGCGTAGTAGCCCGGCACGTACTCCGGGTACTCGCGCGGCGGATGGAGGATCGTCCCGCCCCACGCCTCGACGTCGCGCGCGAGCGCGTCCACCTGCGCGCGGCTCTCCGCCCGGAAGGCCACCTCGCAGAGGCCGACACGGTCCTTCGAGAACGTGTCGCCCGCATGGCGCGGGTCCGCCTGCTTGATCCAGACGCTCCCGCCGGGGCTCAGGAAGC
>JBKPBB010000067.1:0-7056 GCA_046744245.1 Thermodesulfobacteriota bacterium | reverse complement strand
CCGCTCATGTACTTCTCGCTCTTCCACTGGGACCTGGACGGCGGCATCCAGGTGACCGGCAGCCACAACCCGGCCGACTACAACGGCTTCAAGCTCTGCCTCGGCAAGGAGGCGCTGCACGGCGGGCAGATCCAGGACCTGCGCCGGCGCCTCGAGGCCGGCAAGTTCAAGACCGGCCGGGGAGCGATCGAGCGCCGCCCCGTCGTGCCCGTCTACCAGGAGGACATCGCCCGGCGGGTGGGACGCCTCGCGCGCGAGATCGACGTCGTGGTCGACGCCGGCAACGGCACGGCGGGCCCGGTTGCGCCGGGCATCTACCGCCGGCTCGGGGCGCGGGTGCGCGAGCTCTTCTGCGACCTGGACGGCCGCTTCCCGAACCATCACCCCGATCCGACCGTCGCCGACAACATGCGCGACCTGATCCGCACCGTCGCCGAGACGGGGGCCGAGCTCGGCCTCGCCTTCGACGGCGACGCCGACCGCATCGGCGTCACGGACGCGAAGGGGCGCATCATCTGGGGCGACGAGCTCCTCGTGCTCTTCGGGCGCGACGTGCTGGCGCGCAACCCGGGCGCGGTGATCGTCTCCGAGGTGAAGTGCTCGCAGCGTCTCTACGACGACATCGCCAGGCACGGCGGGCGCGGCATCATGTGGAAGGCCGGCCACTCGCTGCTCAAGGCCAAGATGCGCGAGACGGGCGCGCTGCTCGGCGGCGAGATGAGCGGCCACATCTTCTTCAAGGAGCGGTATTTCGGCTACGACGACGCCATCTACGCCGGTGCGCGGCTCCTCGACATCCTGGCCCGCAGCGGGAAGCGGGTGGACCAGCTGCTCGCCGACCTGCCCCCGTCGCACACCACGCCCGAGATCCGCGTCGACTGCCCCGACGACGTCAAGTTCGCGGTCGCCGAGCGCGTGCGCGAGCGCTTCCGGGCCGCGGGGCGCGAGCTCGTCGACGTGGACGGCGTGCGGGTTCGCTTCCCCCACGGCTGGGGGCTCGTGCGTGCCTCGAACACGCAACCCGTGCTGGTCATGCGCTTCGAGGCCGAGACGCCCGCGGAGCTCGCCGAGTATCAGCGGATCGTCCAGGACGAGGTGGCAGCGGCGCGCCGCGTCCTCGGAGCATGACTCGAGACGCCCCGGCGGCCCCGGGCGGGGTCTCCGCGGGGCCGTCGAGCCCCGCCGCGCGCCCGAGCATCCTCGTGCGTGGGGCCCGCGAGCACAACCTCAAGAACGTCGACGTCGAGATCCCGCGCGACCGGCTGGTCGTGATCACGGGCCTCTCGGGCTCGGGCAAGTCCTCGCTCGCCTTCGACACGCTCTACGCCGAGGGCCAGCGCCGCTACGTCGAGTCCCTCTCCGCCTACGCGCGCCAGTTCCTCGAGCAGATGGAGAAGCCCGACTGCGACGCCATCGAGGGCCTCTCGCCGGCGATCGCGATCGAGGCGAAAGGGACGGGACGGAACCCGCGCTCGACGGTGGGCACGGTGACCGAGATCGCGGACTACCTCCGCCTCCTCTACGCGCGCGTCGGCCGCCCGCTCTGCTGGTCCTGCGGGCGCGAGATCGCGGCGCAGACGGTCGAGCAGGTGGTGGACCGGCTGACCGCGCTCCCGGCCGACACGCGGCTCTTCGTCTACGCGCCCGTCGTCCGCGACCGCAAGGGCGAGCACCGCAAGGAGCTCGACGACCTCCGCCGCGGCGGCTTCGTGCGCGTGCGCGTGGACGGGGAGCTGCACGAGCTCGCCGAGGAGATCGCGCTCGCGCGCACGGTGCGGCACACGATCGAGGTGCTGGTCGATCGCCTGGTCGTGCGCCCGGGGGTCGCGCCGCGCCTCGCGGACTCGCTCGCGGTCGCCTTCCGGCACGGCGACGGCACGGCGCTGGTCGAGGCGGTGGAGCCCGGCGCCAAGGCGCCGCGCCCGCTCTTCTTCAGCGAGCGGCACGCCTGCCCGACCTGCGGGGTCTCCTATCCGGAGCTCGCGCCGCGCTTCTTCTCCTTCAACAGCCCGCACGGCGCCTGCCCGGCGTGCGGGGGGCTCGGCGTCGAGCGCCGCTTCGATCCGGCGCTGATCGTCCCCCGGCCCGAGAAGCCGCTCCCCGACGCGCTCTCCTCGGCGGTGCTGCGCGCGCTGCCGCGGCTCGAGGCGGTGCTCGCGGGCCTCGCGGCGCAGTACCGCTTCCGCCCGGGTACGCCCTTCAAGGACCTGCCGGCGACCGTGCGCGCCGTCCTGCTCGAGGGCTCGGGGGAGCAGGAGGTCGAGTTCGCGCACGGCGGCCGCACCGTCCGCCGGCCGTTCGCGGGCCTCCTCGCGCTCTGCCGGCGCCGCCAGCAGGAGACGCGCTCCGCCTGGCTCCGGGAGGAGCTGGAAGGCCTGGTGAGCGACCGGCGGTGCATGGCCTGCGAGGGCACGCGGCTCCGCCGCGAGGCGCGCTTCGTGCGCGTCGGGGGGCGGAGCATCGTGGAGGTGTCGGCGCTTCCCATCGGCGACGCGCTCGGCTTCTTCCGCGACCTCGCGCTCACGCCCACCGAGCGCGAGATCGCGCGCCCGATCGTGAAAGAGGTCCTGGCGCGTCTCGGCTTCCTGGTCGACGTCGGGCTCGATTACCTGGCGCTCGACCGCGGCGCGGCGACGCTCTCCGGCGGCGAGGGCCAGCGCATCCGGCTCGCGACGCAGATCGGCTCGAAGCTGGTGGGCGTGCTCTACATCCTGGATGAGCCGTCGATCGGCCTCCATCAGCGCGACAACGCGCGGCTCCTCGCCACCCTCCGCCAGCTCCGCGACCTCGGCAACACGGTGGTCGTGGTGGAGCACGACCGCGACACGATCCTCGCCGCCGATCACGTGATCGACATGGGGCCGGGCGCCGGCGTGCACGGCGGCCGGCTGGTGGCCGCGGGGCCGCCGGCGGCGATCATGGCGAACCCCGCCTCGCTCACCGGCCGCTACCTGGCCGGCGCCGAGGAGGTACCGGTGCCGCGCCAGCGACGGCGGGGCAGCGGCTGGACGATCGGCGTGCGCGGCGCGCGCGCCAACAACCTGCGCGGCATCGACGTCGACATTCCCCTCGGCACGATGACCTGCGTCACGGGCGTGTCGGGCTCGGGGAAGTCGAGCCTGGTGGTGGACACGATCTACCCCGCGCTCGCGAGGCGCCTCGGCGGCGGGCGCCAGGAGCCCGGAGCGCACGACGCGCTCAGCGGCTGGCAGATGCTCGACAAGGTGATCGAGATCGATCAGGCGCCGATCGGCCGGAGCCCGCGCTCGAACCCGGCCACGTACACCGGCGCCTTCGGCCCCGTACGCGAGCTCTTCGCCCAGCTCCCCGAGGCCCGGGCGCGCGGCTACGGGCCCGGCCGTTTCTCCTTCAACGTGAAGGGCGGCCGCTGCGAGGCGTGTACCGGTGACGGCCTGATCGCCATCGAGATGCACTTCCTCCCCGACGTGTTCGTCACCTGCGAGGTGTGCGGCGGCCGGCGCTACAACCGCGAGACGCTCGAGGTGCACTTCAAGGGGCGGAGCATCGCCGACGTGCTCGACCTGAGCGTGGCCGAGGCGCTCGACTTCCTGGGCGCGGTGCCGGCCGTCCGCCAGCGGCTGGAGGCGCTGCGCGAGGTCGGGCTCGAGTACATCCGGCTCGGCCAGCCGGCGACGACGCTCTCGGGCGGCGAGGCCCAGCGCGTCAAGCTCGCCCGCGAGCTGGCCCGCCGTGCCACCGGCCGCACCCTCTACGTGCTCGACGAGCCGACCACCGGCCTCCACTTCGACGACGTGCGGCGGCTCCTCCAGGTGCTCGGGCGGCTGGTCGACGCAGGGAACACCGTGCTCTTGATCGAGCACAACCTGGACGTCGTGAAGAGCGCCGACTACGTGATCGACCTGGGCCCCGAGGGCGGGGCCCAGGGGGGCCGCGTGGTGGCAGCCGGTGCGCCGGAGGAGGTCGCCGCCAGCCCGGCGTCCCACACGGGGGTCTTCCTGCGCGAGATGCTTCGCCCTGGGGGCTCGGCGCCCCGGCCCGCGCTGTCAGAACAGCGTATCTGAGCGCCTGCCGGACGGCCCGCTGGGTTGACAGGGGGGGAGGCCGCCGTATAGTGGACTCATTCAGTCCGGATTATCCGCTCGTTCGGAGGAGTCCCGATCATGAACGGCAAGGGAATCTACATGGACAACCACGCCACGACCCCGCTCGATCCGCGGGTGCTCGAGGCGATGATGCCCTATTTCACCGAGACCTTCGGTAACGCGGCCAGCCGGAGCCACGGCTACGGCTGGGAGGCGGAGAAGGCGGCCGAGACGGGGCGCGAGCAGATCGCCCGCCTGATCAACGCCAGGGCGAAGGAGATCATCTTCACCAGCGGCGCCACCGAGTCCGACAACCTCGCCATCAAGGGCGTGGTCGAGTTCTACAAGGACAAGGGCAACCACGTCATCACCGCCGCGACCGAGCACAAGGCGGTCCTCGACACCTGCAAGGCCCTCGAGCGGAAGGGCCTCGCGACCGTCACCTACCTCCCGGTCGACAAGTCCGGGCGGGTCGACCCGGACGACGTCCGGCGGGCGATCACGGACAAGACCGTGCTGGTTTCGATCATGTTCGCCAACAACGAGATCGGCACCATCAACCCCATCGCCGAGATCGGCAGGGTGGCGCGCGAGAAGGGAGTCCTCTTCCACAGCGACGCGACCCAGGGGGTCGGCAAGCTCCCCGTCGACGTGGAGGCGATGAACATCGATCTCCTCTCCATGTCGGCGCACAAGATGTACGGGCCGAAGGGCATCGGCGCGCTCTACGTGCGCGCGAAGGGCCCGCGCGTGCGGGTGACGCCCATCATCGACGGCGGCGGCCACGAGCGCGGCTTCCGCTCCGGGACGCTCAACGTGCCGGGCATCGTCGGCTTCGGCAAGGCGTGCGAGCTCTGCCGCGAGGGCATGGCGGACGAGGCGCAGCGCATCCTCGGGCTGCGCGAGCGGCTCCGCGAAGGGCTCTTCTCGCAGCTCGACGAGATCTTCCTGAACGGGCACCCGGTCCACCGCCTGCCCGGCAACCTGAACGTGAGCTTCGCCTACGTCGAGGGCGAGTCGCTGCTCATGGGGCTCAACGGCTCGACCCATCCCATCGCGGTCGCCGAGAGCGAGCCGCCGATCGCGGTCTCCTCGGGCTCGGCCTGCACCTCGGCGACGCTCGAGCCGTCCTACGTGCTGAAGGCCCTCGGGGTGGGCGACGACCTCGCGCACACCTCGATCCGCTTCGGCCTCGGGCGCTTCAACACGGCGGAGGAGGTCGACTACGTGGTGGAGCGCGTCGTTCACGAGGTGCGGCGCTTGCGCGAGCTCTCGCCGCTCTACGAGATGGCGAAGGAAGGCATCGATCTCAAGTCCGTGGCCTGGCAGCGGGACTGACGGAGGACAGCATGGCGTACAGCGACAAGGTCATCGATCATTACTCCAATCCCCGAAATGTCGGCTCGTTTCCCAAGGGTGAGGAGAACGTCGGCACCGGCGTGGTCGGCGCGCCCGAGTGCGGCGACGTGATGAAGCTCCAGCTGAAGATCAACGACGACGGCATCGTCGAGGACGCGCGCTTCAAGACCTTCGGCTGCGGCAGCGCGATCGCGAGCTCGAGCTACGTGACCGAGCTGGTGAAGGGCAAGACGGTCGACGAGGTGCTGCAGATCAAGAACACCCACATCGTGCAGGAGCTCTCGCTCCCGCCGGTCAAGATCCACTGCTCGGTGCTGGCCGAGGACGGCATCAAGGCCGCGATCGCCGACTGGAAGAAGAAGCGCGAGCAGACGAAGCCGGAGGCCGCGCGGGCGAGCTGACCCGATGATCTCGATGACCGACCAGGCGGCGCGCAAGATCCAGGCCCTCATCGCCGAGAAGGGGCTTCCCGGCGGCGGGCTGCGCGTCAAGGTGGTGGGCGGCGGGTGCTCCGGCCTCACCTACAAGATGGACGTCGACCAGCCGCGCGAGGGCGACAAGGTGTTCGAGCACGACGGCGCCAGGCTGGTCGTCGATCGCAAGAGCTTTCTCTACTTGAAGGGTACCGAGCTGGACTACAAGGAAGAGCTGATGGCCTCGGGCTTCAATCTGCGCAACCCGAACGTGAAGCGCACCTGCGGCTGCGGCTCTTCGTTCGTCGTCTGATCGGGCGATGCTTCACGGGAACGATGCAGGCAGCAGAGGCGACCCCACGCGAATGCTGGAAGTGCCACGCGGAGAGCGGCGCGGCGCTCGTGTGCCCGCGCTGCGCGGCGATCCAGCCCCTGCCGGCGGACGCTGACCTCTTCGCGGTCCTCGGCCTGCCGCGCCAGCTCGCGCTCGACCTGCCCGACCTGGAGCGGCGCTACCACGCCGCCTCGCGCGCGGTCCACCCCGACCGCTTCCAGACCGCGGGCCCGCGCGAGCGCGCGCTCTCGCTGGCGGCGAGCGCGGCGGTGAACCGCGCCTACCGCACGCTCCGCGACCCCGTGGCGCGGGGCCGCTACTGGCTCGAGCTGCACGGCGCGCGGCTCGGCGACGGCGGCCCGCAGGTGCCCCCGGCGATCGCGGCCGAGGTGTTCGAGACACAGGAGAAGCTCGAGGAGCTGCGCGCCGCGGCGAGCCCCGAGCTGCGCCGGGAGGTGGAGGCGCTGCGCGACGGCTTCACGGGCCGCCTGGGCGTGCTCCGCGACGAGCTCTGCGCCCGCTACGCCTCGGCCAACGGGGGGGCGCCGTCGCTCGACGAGCTCAAGCGCCGGCTCTCCGAGATCGCCTACCTGCGCACGCTGCTCGGCGACATCGAAGACGCGATGGGAGAAGGACTCCGTGGGACGGATCATCGGCATTGATCTCGGCACGACGAACAGCCTCGTCGCCGTGCTCGAGGAGGGCGGGCCACGGGTGCTGCCCGACCCGGAGACGGGGGCGGCGCTGCTGCCCTCGGCGGTCGCCTTCCTGCCCGGCGGCGAGGTGATCGTGGGCGCGCGCGCCAAGGCGCTCGCTGGCGAGCGGCCGCTGGACACGATCCTCTCCGTCAAGCGCTTCATGGGCCTCGGCCTCGAGCACGTGAGCG
>JBKPBB010000335.1:0-9959 GCA_046744245.1 Thermodesulfobacteriota bacterium | reverse complement strand
CGCGCCGAGGTGATCGCCTACGAGGACTTCGTGCGGCTCGGGAGCGAGGCCCGGTGCCGCGAGGCGGGGAAGCTGCGGCTCGAGGGCAAGGACTACGTCGTCCAGGACGGCGACATCGTCCACTTCCGGTTCGCCGTATAGGCGGGGTTTTTTCGCAATTCATCGGGCGAAGGGTGGGCAAGACCCGGGCCCCCGCGCGCACGCCGGGGACGCCTGCTCCTCGCGCGCGTCGTGGAGATCTGGCATCGTGAGATGATAAAAGCTCCGCTGGTGGTTGGTTCAAGTTCGGGTCCGATCAGGCCGACAACGATTTAGAGGGGGTGGGTACGTGAGCGGAGAGGCGTTCCTCGATTACTACGAGCTCCTTCAGGTCAGTTCGAACGCGGACGCAGACACGATTCACCGTGTGTTTCGCCACCTGGCCAAGAAGTATCATCCCGACGCCCCCGGCCACGGCGATGCTAAACGCTTCAATCTCCTGGTTGAAGCGCACCGCACGTTGACCGACCCCCAGGCGCGGGCGGGCTACGACGCGCAGCACCAGCTGTACTGGAACCGGACCTGGAAGGTCGCAGCCGAGGCCGCCGACGGCCAGACGATCGGCGACGATGCAGACATCCGAGAACGGCTGCTCGCCCTGTTGTACGTTCAGCGTAGGGGGAGCGCACGTCAGCCAGGCATGGGCGAGATGGAACTCGCGCGTGTCGTCGGCTGTCCCCCCGAGCACCTGGATTTTCACCTCTGGTATCTGAGGGAGAAGGGTTGGATCCAACGGCTCGACACCGGTATGCTGGCCATCACCGCAGACGGCGTCGAGCAGGTGGAAGCCCGTCGCACGCGCGTCGGCCCTAACCGCCGGATCGAGACGCGAGTTGGACGTGGCGCGCATGACGCACGCGACTGACGGTCTCATGCTGCCGCGTCGGCCGGCGTGAGACGGTAGTCGCCGAGGAGCGCGTTGACGTGGCCCGCTCAGCGCGGGGGGGCGACGCAGCGGGCATGCACCGCGCGCCGCACGTCGAGCTCGTACTTCGCGTCCTCGCCGACCGCCGCATGGGCGCGGTCGATGGCCTCGTCCTTCCGCCGCTGCCGGGCCTCCTCGCACGCCGCCTCGCTGCGGAAGACCGCCACCTGGCGCCAGTCGCTCAGGGGCGCGCCCGGGAGGAGCTGGTAGCCGCGGGGGTAGCTCTCGTTCCGCACCTCGGGCGGCTGCATGAGCGTCCAGGTGGCGCGCGGCCGCATGCAGGCGGTGAGCGCCGCGAGGAGACACGCGGCGAGGAGCGTCGCGCGCGTCACGTCAGGCGGCCGCCTGTGGTGCGACCGCGGCGCGCCGGCGCGCGGTCGCCACGCCGGGGTAGAGGAGGAGGAGGGCGCCGAGCGCGGCGCCGATGAGCTGCCCGCGCAGGAGCCGGGACGAGGTGTAGCGGATCATGTAGGCCGGGTCGCAGATCGTCTCGACCTGCTTCCCGGGCGCGATCGCGCCCGGCTCGCTGTACCAGCTGAGTATCGGCGGGACGATGAACGAGGCCGCGACGGCACCCGCGAGCGCGCCCACCAGCATGAAGACGAGGACCGTTTTCACCGCGCCCATATGCCACGGGCCGGCGGGGGAAGGGAAACGCCGCTCAGCTCCGCAGCCGCCGGGCGATGCGCGCCGCGAACGCCATGATCGAGACCTGCGGGTTCACGCCGACGCAGGTCGGGAAGAGGCTCGCGTCCGCGACGTGGAGGCCGCGGAGGCCGCGCACCGCCCCCCAGCTGTCGGTGACGCTCCGCCCCGGGTCGCCCCCCATGCGCGCCGTGCCCATGGGGTGAAACCCCGTGGGCTGGAGGGCCGAGGGGCCGAAGCCGCCCGCGCGCAGCGTCGCCGCCTCGCGCGGGTGTCCGAGCTCCGCCATCCCCGCCACGCCCGGGGAGACGCTCTTCGCCCCCGCGGCAAAGAAGATCTCCGCCACCAGCGCGATCCCGTCGCAGAGCGCGCGCGCGTCTGCCGGGGCCAGCCAGTAGGTGATGAGCGGCTCGCGCCGGCCCGGAAGGCGCCGGACGCGGCCGCTCCCCGTGTCGGATACGAAGAGCCCGGCGGCGGCCGCATGGCGGAAGCGCGCGAGGCCGTCCTTGAGCGCCAAGCCGACGCCCGGCAGCGCCGCGGCGCTCACCCCCGGCACCGGGTTCGTCACCTCGATCATGACGCCGTGCGAGTCCTGGAGCCGGTCGACGAGGTAGGACTGGAGCGTCCCGCGCCAGGCGAGGAGCTCCTCCGCGAAGTAGCCGGCGACGCCGACGGCGGGATGAATGCGAAGGTTGCGGCCGAGCGCGGGATGGCGCACGCCGCTCCGGGCGAGGAGCCCCGGCGTGTGGATCGCGCCGGCGGCGACCACGACCAGCGGGGCGCAAACGCGGACCCGGCCGTGCACGGCGTCGCCGTCGCGCTCGAGGAGCATCGCCTCGACCCCGGCGGCGCGCCCGCTCTGAATCAGGACCCGCTCCACCCGGCAACGGGCATAGAGGCGTGCGCCCGCCGCGCACGCGGCCGGCAGGTAGGTGAGGTGCATCGCCTGCTTCGCGTCGCTCGGGCAGCCGAAAGCGCACTCGCCACAGCCGCGGCAGCCGACGATGTTGCGCTCGATGGGCCCGCCTCGGAGCCCGAGGGCGCGCACGCCCCGATCGAAGACCTCCGCGTTCCGCCCGATGATCTCCCACGGCACGGGGCGGACGCCGATCATGCGCTCCACCTCGTCGAAGTAGGGCTTCATGGTTGTCGGGTCGGCGTCGGCGACCCCGTAGGCGCTGGCCCACTCGCGGAGCACGCGCTCCGGCGTCCGGAAGCAGGTGCCGGAGTTGACCACCGTCGTCCCGCCCACGCACTTCCCGAGCGGCACCGGGATCGTCGGGCGGCCGAGGGCCACCGTGGCGCCCCCGTTTCGGTAGAAGCGCTGCACGCGCTCCATGGGCGGGCCGGTGAAGTCGGCCTGCGTGAAGTAGCCGCCCTCCTCGAGGACGACGACGCGGAGCCCGGCGCGCGCGAGCTCGTACGCCACCACGGCGCCGCCCGCGCCCGAGCCCACCACGCACGCGTCGGCGACCTCCTCGACGTCGCCGCGCACGTCCGGGTACTGGAGCGGTACCAGACGCGGGCCCGCGCCAGGCGCGCGCCCGTCCAGGCACTCGTGCCCGTAGCCGAGCGCCGCCTCGACGCGCGGGTCGGCGCAGAAGGCGGAGAGGCAGAGCGTCTTCAGGAGGAGGAGGGGGATGCGCCGCCACGGGAGCCGGCTCGCGAGGCAGCGCTCGACCCACGCGTCCCGCGCCGCCGGCGCGAGACGGCTGAAGCGGCGAAGGTGGCGCGAGGCGAGCGGCGCGGCCTCCCAGGCGCGCAGCAGGAGACGCACCTGGCCCTGCGTCTCCGGCGCCATGCGCTGGAGGTAGCGCGCCAGGCGCTCCGCCGTGCCGACGTCCCCCGCGCCGAGCGGGAAGGGGCCGCCGGGCGGAATGAGCGCCTCGGCGACCGCGCGGAGCACGCGCAGCTCGGCGTCGGACAGCATCGGCGCATCATACTACGGTGGCAATTGACACTGTGAAACGTCGGCGGATAGTGTCCGCGCGATGCTCGCGCATCCGAGCTTCAAGCAGATGATGAACGAGGTGGTCGCCTACGGGAGCTGCTGCGAGTGCGGCACCTGCGTCCTCGTCTGCCCGCACAACGTCATCGACTACGTCGACGGGAAGCCGAAGCAGGTGGCCAAGGCGACGGCCGCCTTCGATCACTGCGGCATCAGCGAGGGCATCGGGTGCGACGTGTGCGCGCAGGTCTGCCCGCGCCTCGGGCTGCGCGAGTTCGACCTGCGCGACGAGGTCCTCCCCATGGAGCCCGGGGTGTACGAGGGGCTCTTCGGCCGCTACCGGCGCGTGGTCGCCGCGCGCTGCAAGGACCCGGAGATCCTCGCCCGCTGCCAGGACGGCGGCGTGGTGACCGCCATCCTCTGCCACGGGCTGCGCGAGGGCCTCTTCGACGGCGCCGTCGTCTCCGCCGCCGACGAGGCCACGCCCGCCGCGCCCAAGCCCAAGGTCGTCACCAGCGTCGCGGAAGCGGTCGCAAGCGCCAGCTCCTGGTACACCTACTGCCCGAACAACCTGGCCCTGGCCGACGCGGAGCAGAAGGGGCTCAAGAAGGTCTGCTTCGTCGGCGTGCCCTGCCAGATCACGCCCACGCGCAAGATCCAGGTCGCCGACACCGCGTGGCTCGACAACGGCCGCAAGAAGCCGAAGCACATCGAGCGGCAGACGAAGTACCTGAAGGGCTTCGGCGACATCGTGAGCTTCACCATCGGCCTCCTCTGCACCGAGGTGTTCACCTACGAGGGCCTCATGGTGCAGAAGATCCAGGGCGAGATGGGCATCCCGCTGACGGAGGTGAAGAAGTTCAACGTCAAGGGCAAAGTGATGATCTACAAGACGAACGGCGAGCTGGTGGAGATGAACCTCCACCGCGCGCAGGAGTACGCCCGCCCCGAGTGCCACCACTGCGGCGACTTCACCGCCGAGCTCGCCGACATCTCGTGCGGGGGCGTGGCGGCGATGGACTGGACGATCACCATCCTGCGCTCCAAGCAGGGAGAGCAGCTCTTCGACGACATGGTGCGGCGCGGCCTGCTCGCGGTGCGCTCGATGGACGAGTTCGAGAACTCGATGAAGGTGATGCTGCGCTTGACGAAGAAGCAGCGCGATCGCGTCCCCGTGCCTCCGGGGCGGACCCCACGCTACGTCCGGCCCGAGGGCTACCCGCGCGTGCCGGCGGATCCGCCGACGCCGTGAGCGCGCCGTCCCCCCGCGCCGCGTGGCCGCGCTGGCCGCCCGGCCTCGGAAGGTGGCTGTGAATGGACCGCCGAAGGCTTAGCGTCGTCGTGGCGCTGCTCGCCGCACTCGCTGCTCCTCCGCCGCTGGCGAGCGCCGCGGGCAAGAAGAAGAGCGTCAAGAACACCGCCAAGGAGGGGGCCAAGACGGGCGGCCGCACGGCGAAGGAGGGCGTGCTCACCTTCGGGCGGTCGGTCAAGGGGTTCTTCACGGGCGGGCCGAAGGCCGCGAAGGAGGCGTGGAAGGCGGGCGCGGCGAAGACGAAGCGGACGGCGAAGGCTGGTGCGCGCTCGACGAAAGCGGCGGCGAAGGGCGAGTAGCACTCGCCGGGTATTCCTCCTCTATGCCACCCAGCACGCTGGTTGGGCCCGCGAATGGTAGTACAATCGACACGCGATGAAGGGAGCCGTCCGCGCGCGATCCGACCGTGGCCTGACCAGGAAGAGCCTCATGGTCGACGAACGCGCCCTGCGCGCGCTGCGACGCGCCCTCAACGCGTCCACCGATTCGGAAGCCGTTCGCATCGCCGTGCGAGAGCGCCTCGGGCTCGAGGAGGCTGAAGCGGCCTTCGGCCGCATCCGCGCACGCGGAGGGATCGACGACGTCTTCCGGCGCAGCGCTCCCAACGCCCGCAAGAGAGCGGGACGAGTCGGCCGCCGATCCTCTTCGACACCTCGATCTACATACCTCATCTACGCGGCCAGGCGTACGCTGTGCTCATCAAGCGCGCAGTGCGCACCGGAAGAGCTCGCCTCAGCGCCGTAGTGCTCGCAGAGCTGTACGCAGGCACGCGGTCGGCTGCGGACAAGGCGGATCTCGATGCGGCACTACGCGCTTACCGATCCCTGGGGTTCCTCGTTACGCCAGACGGCGAGGACTGGGCTCGAGCGGGGCAGGCACTCCAACGCTATGGTCGTGCGTACGGCGCCGTCGTGCCGCGCCAGCACATGAACGACGTCCTGGTCCTACTGTGCGGACGCAGGGTCGGTGCGGAGGTGGTGACCGAGAACGTGAAGCCGTTCGCGAGATGGGCCCGCATTCTCCGCCGGATGGGCCTCGCGGTCCGGGTCCGGGGACTCGAGCGCCGTGCCCATCCGAACTGAGCCCACGGCTCAGCCGCCCCGCCCGAAGCGCACCACCGCCTCGGCGTACGGCTCCGGCCGCTCGAGGCCGATCAGGTGTCCGGCGTTCTCGATCATGTGCACGCGCGCCCCGGGGATCTTCTCCCCGAAGATGCGCGCGTAGAGCGGCGCGACGAAGCGATCCTCCGTTCCCCACACGACGAGCGTCGGCGCCTTGATGCGCGAGAGGCGCTTCTCGAGGCCGTGCTCGGGGATCGGGAAGAGGAACTTGGCGGCGGTGCGGAAGCCGCGCACCAGGGAGATCAGGAACTCGACCTGGTCCTGGGTGCGGTCGTCCTTCTCGCTGAAGAGCGTGGTCACGGCGTGCAGCCCCTGCGCGGCCGGGCAGCTCTGGTCGTGGAAGAGGTACGGGACGAGCTCGTGCGGCATCATGCCGAACATGTCGGCCACCGGCGCCTCGTCGCGCCAGAGGCCGATCGGCGCGGCGAGCGCGAGCCGCCCGATGTCGCGCGGGCGCAGCGCCGCCATCTCGGCCGCCATCCAGCCGCCCATCGACTCGCCGAGCACGTAGGGACGCTGGAGGTCGAGCGCCTCCATCACGTCGAAGCAGTGGAGGACCAGATCGAGCTGGTCGTCGAGGTGCTCGAGGCCGGTCGACTGCCCGAAGCCGGGGAGGAGGGGCGCGTAGACGTGGTACTCGCGCGCCAGCAGCGGAAGCGCGCCCTCCCAGGCCGGGATGCCGCCCGCCCCGTGCAGGAAGAGGAGGGGGACGCCGTCGCCGGCATCCAGCACCTCGACGGTCGGCCGCCCTGCGCCGAGCGGGATGACGCGCGAGCGCGGCGGCGCGCTCATGCCGCCGCCGGCCGCTCGGCCGCCCGCCGCGCCGCCTCGTTCTGGCCGCCCGGAACCACGCGCTCGGCACGGGGCAGCGGCTTCGGCGACCAGTGGTCCTCGTACTCGCTCCAGATGGGACGGAGGTGCGGCATCACCTCGGTCGCCAGGAGGTACGTCGAGCGGTTGGTCAGCTCGATGGGCGAGGAGCCGATGTGGCCGCCGATCGCGAGGTGGCCGACGCGCAGCGAGCGCGCCAGCTCCTCGAGCTGCTGGCGCACGGTCGCGGGCGAGCCCGCCACGATGTAGCGCTGCTCGACCAGCTCCTTCCAGCTCTTGTTCTGCCCCATGTTCAGGGTCGTGTTGCCGACCTGCGCGACGATGCCGGCGCGCATCGAGGCCTCGCTCACGTAGCCGGGCGCGCTCGAGGTGCCGGGGTAGAGGTGGAGGCACTTGTTGAAGAAGTAGTCGACGTGCGGCCACCACTCGCGCTCGCAGGACGCGTCGGTGTCGCTGATGCACACCTGCTGGAAGAAGGCGCCGGCGTAGGGGTTCGGCTCCAGGCCTCTCGCCGCCAGGCGCTCCCAATAGCCGTCCATCATCTTCTGCGCGCGCTTGTAGCCGCTGAAGGAGAGGTAGCTGTAGTTGTAGCCGTGCTCGGCGCAGAAGTCCCAGGTCTCGAGCGAGCCGAGGCCGGGGATCCAGATGGGCGGATGCGGCTTCTGGATGGGCTGCGGCCAGAGGTTCACGTAGCGCAGCTTGGTGTACTTGCCGTTCCACGCGAAGGGCTCGCGCTCGGCCCACGCCTTGATGATGAGGTCGTGCGCCTCGCGGTACTTGTCGCGCACGGTGGCCGGGTTCTGGCCGTAGCAGTAGTTGATGTCCATCGAGGTGCCGACCGGGAAGCCGGCGATCAGCCGCCCGCCCGAGATGACGTCGAGCATCGCGAACTCCTCCGCGACGCGGATCGGCGGGTTGTAGAGCGCGATCGAGTTGCCGAGCACGAGGAGGTTCGCATTCTGGCAGCGGCGGGCGAGCGCGGCGGCCATCAGGTTGGGCGACGGCATCATGCCGTAGCCGTTCTGGTGGTGCTCGTTCACGCCGATGGCGTCGAAGCCCATCTGGTCGGCGTACTCGAGCATGTCGAGGTACTCGTTGTAGAGCTGGTGGCCGCGCACCGGGTCGTAGAGGCGGTTCGGGATGTCGACCCAGATGCTGTGGTAGCGCTCGCGGAAGTCGGGCGGCAGCCAGCGATACGGCATGAGATGGAACCAGCTGAACTTCATGGTGCCCTCCGTCGGGACCCGCTCGGGGCCGCGCCCGCAAGGCGTGGCACAGGGCGTGGGCGAAGGCAAGCGCGTACGGGGTCTGTGAACGAGCCCTCACCCGTCGTCGCGGAAGAACGCGACCAGCTCGTCGGCGCGCGCCTCGGCGTCGGCCCGTCCCAGCTCGATCAGGTGCTCGGCGTAGCAGTGGTCGAAGTAGAGGTAGGAGAGCAGGTCCGCCTCGCCCGCGATGCCGCGCACGGTGTAGCGGAGCGCCGCGTCGGAGAGCCACGCCCGGAGCCCCGCCCCGCCGCGGTGCGCCGCCAGGCACTCGGCCGCCATCACGGACAGGTCCCGCGAGGGGAGGACGTAGACGTCTCGCACCACGCGGTAGGGCGTGCCGCGCATCTGCTCGATCACCTGGTTGATGCGGCGGAGGAAGTCGGGGCCGTAGGCGCGCGCGCCGGTGTCGAGGATCGCGTTCACCAGCCGGAGCCGGTCGACGTCGTAGTCGACGTGATCCAGGAGGAGCGCGTTCAGCACCTTGCCGGCGAGGTAGGCGAGCGAGCTGTAGTTCGCCTCGCGGTGTGCGGCGAGCGCGGTCTCCTCCGCGGGCGTGGGCATGTGGCGGAGCCCGACGATGAGGAGCCGGTCGGCGCCCAGGCGGAGCGCCGGCGCGAGCGGCGTGTTCATACGCAGCCCGCCGTCGCAGTAGTAGGCGCCGTCGATGCGCGGCGCCGGGAAGAGGAACGGGATGGCCGCCGAGGCGAGCGCGTGCCCGGGCCCGAGCCGGGCCGGGCGGGCGATGACGAACGGGTCGCGCGCCCAGCGGCGCACGGCGCCCTCGCGGTTGTCGACCCAGACCACGGACTTGCCGGAGCTGATCTCCGTGGCGGCCACGGCGACCGCGTCGACCTCGCCCGCGTCCACGTGGCGGCGGAGATCGTTCCACGGGATGCTCTCGCGCACCAGGCGCTCGAGCGGGAGCGTGTCGAGGAGGCCGGTCAGGCGCTCGGGGATGGCCCCCTCGGCGGGCATCGTCCGCCGGCCGGCGAGCCCCAGGAGGCGGAGCGGGATGCCCACCACGTCGCCCACGCCGACCTGGTAGACGCCGCGCACCTCGAGCGAGCGCCAGATGTCGATCAGCCCGCGGCCGGCGTGCGGCCGGCCGAGCGTGGCCGCGACGTAGCAGGCGTGGATGGCGCCGACGCTGGTCCCGGTGAGGATCTGGAAGCGCACCGGCCGCTCGAGGCGGCGGGGCAGGTCGTCGAGCACGTAGGAGAGCACGCCGGCCTCGTAGGCGCCGCGCGCCCCGCCGCCCGACATGATGAGCGCGAACCTCGCCATTCGCGCGCCGGTTTCCGTCGCGCACGAATCCGAGTCAAGTGGATGGCGCGCCGCCGCGGGCGGTGCTGCGCGTGGATTGTGAGTCGTGTGGCGAGCCCGTTCCGAAGCCGTCAACGAGTATGCGGGCGATCCGACGGCGCTGCGGATGGCGGGCATTGAGCGTTCTTAACGTGCTGCGGCCGCGCTGGCCGAGAAATCGGCCTCGGCAGGTGAAGCACACTTGACGTCGGCGGTGCCGAGCGGGCCCTCGGAGGCGACCGGCGAGGCGGTCGGCGACCCGCTCTTCGTGCGCGACGACGCCAAGCGTGACTACGTGCCGCTCACGCCCGCCGTGGTGGCGGAGATCCGGGCCGGTGGCCGCCGGCTCTGACGAGGCCGCCTCAGCGCGCAGGGCGGCCTGGTCGACCTTGGCGCTCGGGCGTAGGGCGTAGCGAAGAGCCGGAAACTCAAACGGCCTAGCTGACGTAAGAGGTAGGCGATTCTCCGCAGCCTCGCTCGGCGGGGGGTCTCACCTCACGACGCGCTGAGGTGCGTCGCTCGGTGCCGGCAAGTGCACCGGCGGCCATGACGAGGGCGTGCGCCGCGG